>DFIR01000039.1 GCA_002372815.1 Lachnospiraceae bacterium UBA3692 | reverse complement strand
TCAGCGAGCGGCGGATGCGCAGCGCCTCTGCGTCGTAGGTGATGCCTAGATCGCCGCGAACCTTGTTTTCCTCGATCGCGTCTGCGGAGACGGCGATGATGATCTCGACCTCGTCCTTGAGCTGCTCGAGCATCTTGATCTTGTTGTCCGGCGCGAAACCGGGCAGCACGCGCGATGCGTGGTAATCGTCGAACAGTTTGCCGCCGAACTCGAGGTACAGCTTCTCAAAGCTGGAGATGCGCTCCTTGATATGCTCGGACTGGAGTTCCAGGTATTTTTCAGAATCAAAACCGATAGGCTGCTGTGTCATGGGGACCCCCTCGTCTTTTTTTCAACAGATAAAAGTATAACACAACTGATCCTCCTTATTACAATTCGAAGATCGTTGAAATTACGATTTCTCGTGCAGGGGTCCCCATGGAAATCAAATTGACACTGCCGCTTTAGCATGCTACCATGATAAAGATTCACCGCAGGGAAGTATCGTGCGGACAACCCCTATGACACTGAGACAACAAGGAGATCCAACATGAAGAAACTGATCGCGCTTTTACTGGCGGGAACCATGGCCCTTTCCATCGCGGCCTGCGCAGCGGCTCCGGCAGCGGAAGAGACAAAAGAAGAAGCGGCAGCGTCCGAAGAGACCTTCGTCTTCAAGCACGGATTCGACCTGGATTATCCGCCGTATTCCTATATCGATGAGGAAGGCAAGACCGGCGGCTTCGACGTCGAGATGGCGCAGGCGGTCTGCGAGTACTACGGCTGGAAATATGAAGCAGTTCCGTTCAACTGGGACGCGAAGGACGCCGAGCTCAACGCGGGCAGCTGCGACTGCATCTGGTCCGGCTTCACGATGAACGGCCGCGAGGACGACTATCTCTGGAGCATGCCTTATTCCGACAACACCCAGATGATCATGGTAAAGAAGGATTCCGGCATCGCGACGCTCGCGGATCTCGCGGGCAAGGTCGTCGGCGTCCAGACCTCGACTTCCGCGTATGACCTCCTGAACGACGAGGAAGGCCAGAAGGCACTGTGCGACACCTTCCAGTCCCTGGAAGTCTATGAGACCTACACGATCGCTTTCAACGACCTGAAGGCCGGCGCGATCGACGCGATCGCCATCGACGTCACGAGCGGCAACTACCTGATGAGCGGCGAGGAAGACTACCAGTTCATGGAAGAGGCCCTCGGCAGCGAGCAGTACGCGATCGGCTTCCGCAAGGACGACACCGAGCTGTGCGAGAAGATCAACGCCGCGCTCGAAGCGCTCGCGGAGGACGGCACGTTCGACACCATCGGGAAGAAGTATCCCGAGATCTACGATTACCTCACCCTTGGCAAATAAGGTGCGCGTAGCTTTGAGCCATGCGCTCGCAGGCTGTCATGCGCCCATTGGGAGCTTAATCCCGAATGGACGTATGACAGCCTGCGTGCATACGGCGAATGCCGCGACAGTGAGGGAACGCGGAGCGCTCACGAACTGCCGGCATGGCTTGTAAATAATTGAAAATAGAAGAGGGACAAGACATGACCTTTTCCACAATGTTATCTACGATGGCAGCAGGCATGCTGCGCACGGGCGGCATCTTCGTGCTGACGCTGCTCGGCTCGCTGCCGCTCGGCATGATCATCGCGCTGCTTCGGAAATCGAAGAATCCGATCGTGCGCGGCATCATCCACGTCTACATCTCCGTCCTCCGGGGAACGCCGCTGATGCTGCAGCTCCTCGTGTGGTACTTCGGGCCGTACTACCTGTTCGGGTGGTCGATCCGCGGCTGGCGGTTCCCGTCGCTGATCCTCGGCTTCATCCTGAATTACGCGGCCTACTTCGCGGAGATCTACCGCGGCGGCATCGAATCCATGCCGGTCGGCCAGTACGAGGCGGCGGAGGTCCTCGGCTACACGAAGGCCCAGACGTTCCTGAGGATCATCCTTCCGCAGGTCATCAAGCGGATCATGCCCTCCGTCACGAACGAGGTCATTACGCTCGTCAAGGACACTTCCCTCGCGTTCACGCTCGCGTACCAGGAGGTGTTCTCCCTCGCGAAGCAGATCTCGGCCTCCCAGACGTCCTTCATGCCTTTCGTGATCGCGGGCGTCTTCTATTTCGTGGCCAATTACGGGGTCCAGTTCCTGATGGAGCGGATCGAGAAGACGATGGACTATTACCGCTGAAGAAGCACGGAGAACCAATATCATGATCATAGAGATGAAAAACATCAGGAAGCAGTTCGGCGCCCTGGAAGTCTTAAAGGACATCAGCTTCGGCGTGGACAGCGGCGAAGTCGTCAGCATCATCGGCCCCTCCGGCTCCGGCAAATCGACGCTACTAAGGTGCGCCACCTTCCTCGAGACGATCGACGGCGGCGAGATCACGTACATTGGCGAGACGGTCGCGCACACGGACGGCTCCGGCAAGGCGGTCTACGTCCCGCACAAGGAGATGCGGAAGTTCCGCTCCTACTGCGGGCTCGTGTTCCAGCAGTTCAATCTGTTTCCTCACTACAGCGTCCTCAAGAACCTCACGGACGCGCCTGTGGAAGTACAGCACAGGAGCAGGGAAGAGGCGGAGGCGACCGCCATGGAGCTCCTGCGCAAGATGGGCATCGCCGACAAGGCGAGCGCCTATCCCTACCAGCTCTCCGGCGGCCAGCAGCAGCGCGTCGCGATCGCGCGGGCCCTCGCAATGAAGCCGGAGATCCTGTTCTTCGACGAGCCGACTTCCGCACTTGACCCGGAACTCACGGGCGAAGTGCTGAAGGTCATCCGTCAGCTGGCGGAGGAAAAGATGACCATGGTCGTCGTCACGCACGAGATGTCCTTCGCGAAGGCCGTCAGCAACCGCGTGATCTTCATGGACGGCGGCGTGATCGTCGAGCATGGCGATCCTTCCGCGGTGTTCGACGACCCGAAGGAAGAGAGGACGAAGCAGTTCCTCAGAGTGTTCGAGAGATGACTTCGAGAAAAGGACTTTCCTGCTGCATCCTGGATCCGACCGGCAATATCACTGCGCTCGTGGAGGGCGACGTTCCCGTGTCCCGCCAGCCGGAGACGGCGGCGCGGATCATGCAGCTGCGCCCGGAGACGGAGCAGGTCGGGTTCGTGCGGATGCGCGGCGCAGATCACGCGGAGGAAAGTGCGCAGGATACAGAAGGTCAAAACGAAACGTTAAACAGCGGGATCCAGGTCCGGCTGCGCATGGCGGGCGGCGAATTCTGCGGGAATGCTTCGATGTCCGCGGCGGCGCTTTATCTGTACCGGATGGGGGCAGATCATTCTGCGAAAAGCACTGCGACTGAAGAACCATCTGAGTCCGATGCCTGGACAAGCGTATTCCTTGAGGTGTCCGGAGCGGCGGAACCAGTCGAAGTGCGGCTGAGGGAGATCCCGGCAGCAGGCCCCGCATGGAGCGCCTGCGTGAAAATGCCGAAGGCCTCCGGGATCGAACCGTTTGAGGACATGACGCTCGTCCGGATGCAGGGGATCTCGCACATTATTATTGAAGAAGGATCCAAGTATTTAAGCCTGAAGAGTGACAGGGGTGCAGCGGAAGCTGCCGTCAAGGAATGGTGCAGCAGGCTTTCAGCAGACGGACTTGGACTCATGTTTATTGAGCGGATCGATGAGGGGCGGCAATGGAAAATAACGCCGCTCGTTTACGTCCCCGGCAGCGGGACGGTGTTCTGGGAGAACTCCTGCGCGAGCGGAACCGCGGCCACCGGAATGTGCTTTTCTGCGAGAAGCGGGAAGAGAGAAGAACTCGCCTTGCAGGAACCCGGCGGAGAGTTACAGGTCATGAGTGATCCTGAAACAGGAGAGACCTGGCTGTCCGGAACGGTGCGCCTCACGGAGGAGTTTGCGCTCTGAATGTGTGGAAGATCTCCTGTAAAATATGAGAGATTCCGCAAAGGAATGCGGCAGATCTCCCGGCGAATGCGGTGAGTTTATTTTTAGGAATATGAAAGATCTATTAACTTTACGTGGCGGGAGAAATCCCGCCATTACTTGTGATAAAATAGTTGGATACAATCAATTTTAGGGAGACCCCGCGAAACGGGCCCGGTACACCGGGACCGCTGCAATCGCGGGATCCGAAGGCAGGAATTTCATGAACAGAATATGGGAAAGGCTCCGCGCAGTCGGAGCGATCATAATGAAGAGCGACAGCGACCGCCAGGGACAGGGCGGCGGAAACGGAGACCAGAGAGGCGGCAAGGGCAGCGGGCCGAACCCGCCGCGCCAGAACCTGATCTACATGCTCGTCGCGGCGCTGATCTCGCTGATGCTCGTCAGCTATTTCGTGCGCAGCATCAATCAGGGAACGACGAGGGAGATCCCTTACAACGAGTTTGTCCGGCTCATCGAGAACGACCAGCTGGAAAAGGTGCTCATCAAGTCGGACCGCATCGATATCTACCCGAAGGAAGGCATCACGCTCTCCTTTGAGGAGGGCAGCGTCGTGGTCACGCAGGCGGAGGAGAATCCGCTCATGAGAATGTCCTCCGGGCAGGTGACCTACTACACCGGCAAGGTGGAGGAGGACGACACGCTGACGGCGCGCCTGCTCGAGCACGGCGTCGAGATCAGCGGCGACGTGCCGGACGGATCGGATATGGTCCTGACGTTTATGCTTTCCTATGTGGTGCCCGTCATTCTGATGTGGGTGCTGCTCGGCTTCCTGTTCCGCAGGATGGGCCGGGGCGGCGGCATCATGGGCGTCGGCAAGAGCACCGCGAAGGAATACGTCCAGAAGGAGACCGGCGTCACGTTTGCGGACGTGGCCGGTGAGGACGAGGCGAAGGAGTCGCTGGAGGAAGTCGTCGACTTCCTGCATAACCCCGGCCGCTACGCGCAGATCGGCGCAAAGCTTCCGAAGGGCGCGCTGCTCGTGGGCCCTCCCGGAACCGGCAAGACGCTGCTCGCGAAGGCGGTCGCCGGCGAGGCGCACGTCCCGTTCTACTCTCTGGCAGGTTCCGACTTTATCGAATTGTACGTCGGCGTCGGCGCGTCCCGCGTGAGAGACCTCTTCCGCGAGGCGACCAAGAATGCGCCGTGCATCATCTTCA
>DFIR01000099.1 GCA_002372815.1 Lachnospiraceae bacterium UBA3692 | reverse complement strand
TGCTTCATGACGGACGTGCCTTACCGGGACCAGTATGACGAGGACTACATCCGGGAGCTGCTCGGCAGGCTCGCGCAGCTCAGGGAAAAGGGTGATTCCGCGGACAACGCTTTTCCGGGAAAAGGACAGAAAGTCGTGATCACCGGTGTTGCGCTCTCCGAGGGAAAGACCGGGGTCATGGGACTGGACACGGCGACGGGAGAGTACTTTTCTTACCAGAACGACAGAATTCCCGTCTCCTATCACGGCACGGGGGACATCTATTCCAGCGTCGTGGCCGGCGCGCTGATGCGCGGACTCTCCTGGCAGGACTCGGTGAAGCTCGCGGCGGACTACGTGCGGCGGACCGTTGAGGTCACGCTCTTGGACCCGCAGGAACCCTGGTACGGCGTGAATTTCGAGGAGACGATCCCGGAGCTCGTGAAGATGCTGGAGGCCGCGGGCGCGGCGGGCCGGCAGTAAAGACAGATCATCCCGTCCCGCGGAGCGCGGGGCGATGCGCGGCGAAGGCCGCAGAACGGAGGACGGTATGGCAATGAACCCGATGGCGCTGCTGCAGCTGAAGGAGCGACTGAACCTTTTCAACCAGGATCACCCGAAGATGCTCCCCTTCCTGACAGCGGTGAAGGACAAGATGCAGGAAGGGACGATCCTTGAGCTGAAGGTGACGGACGTGGAAGGCAAGGAGATGGTCTCCAACATCCGGCTCACGGCGAACGACATGGAGACGTTCCGGATCCTTGCGAACATGAAGCAGTGACCTGCCATGAACGAGGACAAGAATAAAAAGAGAAGAGAGATCATGCAGAATCTCGTTCTGTTCACACAGCTGGGGCTGTCGCTGATCATGCCCCTGCTCATGTGCGCGGGCGGATGCTACCTGCTGTGCAGCAGGCTCGGGGCGCCGGAGTGGATCTATATTCCGGGGTTCATCCTGGGGCTCGGCGGATCTTTTTCGACGGCGTACGGCGTGTACCGGTCCGTCATGAAGAAGCAGAAAAGGCAGAAAAAGTACACGGGATTTAACGATCACTCGTAAAAATGCGGGTCGCCCGGCCGCCCTCGGACGGAATTGACCGGGCCGCCCAGATTTGTTATTCTCTTATAGATATGGAACATGGGCATGGGATTACTATGTCCTCACGGGGAAGCGGATGAAATTACAGGACGCAGTGAAAAAAGAGACCGTCTATGTGGCGGCGGGTACGGCGGCGGGAACTGCCGTAATGATCCTCGCGTTCTACGCGCTGAACCGGGTGATGCCGGAGTCGGTGCCGTTTCACAGCGGCGTGATCCTCGGCGGGATCTGCGGCTGCGCGGTCGCCGTCCTGAACTTCTTCCTGATGGCGGTCACGGTGCAGAAGGTCGCGAATACCGAGGACCAGGACACCGCCTACCGGACCATGAAGCTCAGCTACAGGAACCGCATGCTTCTGCAGCTTCTGTGGGTGATCGTGGCGATCGCGGTTCCGGTGTTCCAGTTTGCGGCGGGGATCCTGCCGCTCATGATCCCGAGCCTTGTGATCAAGGCAAAGGGAGTCTTCATGAACAGAGGAGGGAGTGCTGAATGACCCTTGACATAACAGGTGCAAAAATATTCTTTACGATTCCGACGGGGATCCCGATCCTCGGTGATTTCCCGGTCACGGAGACCCTGGTGATCAGCTGGCTCGTCATGGCAATCATCACCGGGCTGTGCATCTTCCTGACGCGCGGCCTGAAGGTGGAGAACATCTCCAAGCGGCAGGCAGTCGCGGAGATGCTCGTGGAGACGGCGAACAACTTCGTCCGCAACAACACGGGCTCCACGAAATTCGACAAGCTGATCCCGTTTGTCGCGGCGCTGTTCGCGACGAGCGTCGTCTCGAACCTCATCAGCCTGACAGGGCTGCGCAGCCCCACCGCGGACCTCTCCACGGAAGCCGGATGGGCGCTCGTCGTCTTCGTCATGATCACCGCGACCAAGATCCGGTCCGGCGGCCTCGGCAATTATCTGAAGGGCTTCACGGAGCCGATCTTCGTCATGACGCCGTTCAACATCCTGGGCGAGCTCGCAACGCCCGTCAGCATGGCCTGCCGTCACTTCGGCAACGTCCTCTCCGGCGTCGTCATCAACGGCCTGATCTACTGGGCACTGGCTGGGGCATCCGCAGCGATCTTCAAGCATCTGCCGGGCGCGGTCGGGAGCATTCTCTCGAAGATCCCGATCCTCTCAGTCGGTCTTCCCGCGATCACGTCGGTGTACTTCGACTGGTTCTCGGGCGTCATGCAGGCGTTCATCTTCTCGATGCTCACTATCATGTTCATCTCGAACGCGAGCGAATAAGGAGATACGGCGCGAAAGCGCTTTATCATAAAATAATAACAGCAAGGCTTACAAAAGTTTCATCAACACTTCTAAAAGGAGAAAGGTTATGGATTTCACAGTTCTCGCAAAAGGTATTGCACTCGCAGGATGCGGCATCGGCGCAGGTCTGGCTCTGATCGCGGGTATCGGCCCCGGTATCGGTGAAGGCAACGCTGTCGCGAAGGCACTTGAGGCGATCGGACGCCAGCCGGAATGCAAGGGCGACGTCACGAGCACGATGCTTCTCGGCGTTGCGCTGGCAGAGACGACCGGTATCTACGGTTTCGTTACCGGCCTTCTGCTGATCTTCGTCGCACCCGGCATGTTCATGCGCTATCTCGGATGATGCGGGGATACAGGTAATCATTCAGACGAGGAAATGATATGCAGACACAGCAATTGGTAACACTCGTGCCATGGACCGTGATCGCGCAGATCCTGAATCTGTTCCTGCAGATGTATCTCATCAAGCGCTTCCTCTTCAAGCCGATCAACGAGATCCTTGAGAAGCGCAAGAAGATGGCGGACGAAGTACTCACGGACGCGCGGGCCGCAAAGGATGAGGCCGAGAAGCTCCGCGACGAGTACGAGCAGGGAATGTCGAAGGCGAGAGCCGCCGCGACGCAGATCGTCCGCAGCGCGCAGAAGCAGGC
>DFIR01000027.1 GCA_002372815.1 Lachnospiraceae bacterium UBA3692 | reverse complement strand
GTCATGCGGGAGGACCACCCGGAGGCCAGGGCAATGGTCCCCGACATGATCCCGTGGTACCTGGTCCAGGGGATCGCGCTCGTGCAGCTGTACATCGAGGAGCGGTTTGTGGAGCCGCCCCGGACGGAGCGGCTGCCCTTCAGCCTTCTCTACCACCAGACGATGAGCACCCTGGCCTCCTGCGGCGAGATGACGCCCGCGGAGCTGGCGTCGCGCGTGCTGCCGCTGTCCTGTTTTCACAGGATCACGCAGGACGATTACCGGCTGCTCCTCCGGCACCTCGTGGAGATCGACCACATACAGCGCACGGAGAACGGCGGGCTGGTCGTGGGCCTCACCGGGGAGCGGATCGTCAACAATTACAAGTTTTACGCGGTCTTCCAGGAGAATATCGAGTACGCCGTGCGCGCCGGTTCGGAGGAGCTGGGCACGATCGTGAAACCGCCGCCGGTGGGCGACAAGATCGCGATCGCCGGGCGCGTCTGGGTGGTCGACGAGGTGGACCACAAACGGCGGCAGGTGTTCTGTACCCTGGTCAAGGGCAACATCCCCGCGTATTTCGGCGACGTGGCGGGGGATATCCACACCAGGATCCTGGAGAGGATGCACGGCGTGCTGACGGAGGACCGGCAGTACCCGTATCTGCTGCGGCACGCGTCCGCCCGTCTGGGGCAGGCGCGGGAGAACTTCCGGCAGGCCGGGATGGCGGAGCGGCCGCTGGTGCACCTCGGCGGTAAAATGTGGGCGCTGTTCCCCTGGCTGGGCAGCTACGCCTTCATCGCGCTCGAGCGGTTCCTGAAGATCCGCTGCGGGAAGCGCCTGGGGCTGAAAGGCCTGAGCCCGTCCCGCCCTTACTACCTGCAGTTCACGATGCAGGTGAGCGAGGAGGAATTCTACCGCATCACGGCGGAGGAGGCGGCGGAGGAGATCGATCCCATGGAGCTCGTGTATCCGAAGGAAGTGCCTGTGTTTGAGAAGTATGATGAGTATGTTCCCGAAGAGCTGATCAGGAAAGGGTTCGCCTGCGGCGTGCTGGATGTGGAGGGCATGCGCCGGCGGGTCCTGCAGTGGCCGGAGATCCGTTTCTGAGACAGGAGGTCGAGATGCGCACAGCGAAGGAGAGATATAAGAAGTGGCTTGAGAAGCTCCCGGCAGGAGATCCCATGCGGGAGGAACTGGAAGCGATCGCAGGTGACGAGAAGGAGATCCGGGAGAGATTCAGCCGGGTGATCTCCTTCGGGACCGCGGGCCTGCGGGGCATCTGCAGCGCCGGGACGAGCAGGATGAACATCCTGACGATCGGCCGGGCGGTGCAGGGGATCGCGAACTACATCAAAGCGTCCGGGGCGGATCCGGACAAGGGTGTCGTGATCGCCTATGACTGCCGGTATCACTCCCGGGAGTTCTCGGAGCTGGCGGCGTCGATCCTCGCCGCGAACCGGATCCGGGTATACCTGTTTCCGGAGATGCGCCCGACGCCGGAGCTCTCCTTCACGGTCCGCCAGATGCGATGCGCAGCCGGTCTCAACCTGACGGCCAGCCACAACCCGAAGGAGTACAACGGCATGAAGGTGTACTGGTCGGACGGCGCGCAGATCTCGGGCGCGGTCTCCGACGGGATCTCGGAGGAGATCGGGAAGCTGGATTTCTTCAGAGGCATCCGGCAGATGCCGCTTGCGGAGGCGGAGGAACGGGGCCTGCTCGTCATGCTCGGCGAGAAGACAGACCGCGCCTACCTCTCCTATGTGAAGAGCATGCGCCGGCACAAGGAAGAGGATCTGGATCTCACCGCCTCCATCGTGTACACGCCGCTCAATGGAACCGGCGCGGCCGCGGTCCGGCAGGTGCTGACGGAGATGGGCTTCTGGAACTTCCGCATCGTCCCGGAGCAGGAGATGCCGGATCCGGAGTTCACGACCGTCGGCTATCCCAACCCGGAGGATCCGAAGACGTTCCGGCTCGCGGAGGAGCTGGGGGCGTCCGTCGGCGCGGATGTGCTCATCGCGACGGATCCCGACAGCGACCGGATGGCGATCGAGATCCCCTGCCGGGACGGGAAGTACCATTTCCTGAACGGCAACCAGACCGGCGCCATGCTGATCGCCTATATGGCGGAGGGACTCCGGGAGCGGGGAGAGGTCACGAAGGGATCGGACACGGCGGACCTGCCGCACAGATACGCGCTGATCAAGTCGATCGTGACCGGCGACATGGGAGCTGCCATCGCCCGCAGCTACGGCATCGCGGTGTTCGAGACGCTCACCGGCTTCAAGAACATCTGCGGCAAGATCCACGACATTGAAAAAGAGGGATTCCGCTACTTCTTCGGCTATGAGGAGAGCATCGGCTGCGCGCCGTCGGCGGAAGTCCGCGACAAGGACGGCGTGTGCAGCACCATGCTCATCGCGGAGATGACAGCCTACTACAGAAAGCGCGGGATGACGCTGGAAGAGGTCCTTGAAGCTCTGTACCGGGAGTACGGGTACTTCTACGAGGAGGACGTCTCCCTGGTGAGGGAAGGCGAGGAAGGCATCGCGCAGATCGCCGGGATCATGGAAGCCTTCCGCCAGGAGAAGCTGCAGACTTTCGGCGCTCTTCAGGTCAGAGAGATCATCGACTACCTGGAAGGACACAGGGATGTGCCCGTCTCGAACGCCATGCGCTTCGACTTCGGAGACGGAACCTGGTTCGCTCTGCGCCCCTCCGGGACGGAGCCGAAGCTCAAGTTCTACTATTACGCCTGCGCGGAGGACCGCGACACGGCAGCCGCCCGCGTGCATGACATGCGCGCCGGGGCGGAGGCGCTGATCGAGAGGACGGAGGCACAGTGACGTACTTAAGGGGCGGCCGCATCAAAATGCGGCCGCCCCTCTTGCTTCAGCGGGATGTTCAGGCCGGCCCGTTATACTGCAGACACAGCATGGTCAGGTCGTCGAACTGTTCGGCTTCTTTGACGAAATTGTCGATGTCGGTGCTGACGATGGCCAGGACCTGTTCGGGAGTGGCGTCCGGGTCTTTGTTTAAGGCGATGAGCATGCGGTCGGTGCCGAAGAGGTCGTTTGCGGCATTGGTCGCTTCCGTCAGGCCGTCTGTGTAGAGGAAGAGTCTGGCACCGGGGCGGAGGGTCAGCTCATATTCTTTGTACCGGGTGTCCTCCATGCCGCCGACCACGAAGCCGTGGCGGTCTTTGTAGAGGATGAAGGGTTCGCCCGGCTCCTTCAGTACAGGGTACTCGTGGCCGGCGTTGGCGGCGGTGAGTTTGCCGGTGGAGATCTCCAGGATGCCGAGCCAGACGGTCACGAACATCTCCTGGCGGTTGTTGGAGCAGATGGCGGCGTTGACGTCCGTCAGGATCTGGGCGGGGGACTTGCCGGTCAGGGCGTTGTCCGCCAGAAGGATCTTGGAGGCCATCATGAAGAGCGCTGCGGGGATGCCTTTGCCGGATACGTCGGCCATGACCAGGCACAGATGGTCGTCATCCACAAGGAAGAAGTCGTAGAAATCACCGCCGACTCCCCTGGCAGGGTCCATGCTGGCATAGATCTCAAATTCGGACCGGTCCGGAAATGCCGGGAAAGCATTCGGAAGCATGTCCGCCTGGATCCGGGAGGCGAGAGACAGCTCGTTGCTGATGCGTTCGCGCTCTGTTTCTTCGAGGTGTCTGGCTTCCAGGAGCTGCATCTTGCGGCGGGTGTACAGCCACATGAGCGCGCCGACCGCCGTGATCCCGGCGAGGAAGATGGCGAACTGGAACCAGAGCTGTTCGTGCAGGGACTTCTCCTTGACGATGGGGACCGTCAGGACTTTGCTCTCTCTTCCGAGGGCATCCTTGAGCTCCATGACGAAGCGGTAGCTGCCGCCGGGAAGATTCGTGTAGGTCACGGGATCGAGATCGCGGCGGTTCACGGTCACGGGCTCCTGGTCAAATCCATCCAGGTAATAGGAGACCTGCGGGTCCGTGAGGGAGTAGTTGTACACGAAGCCGTAGATGGTCAGCCTTGTCACGTCGTGGGAGAGGCGGAAGGCGCCTGTTTCATCCGGGTAGATGCGCACGCCGTCGGCGTCGACGAAGGGGACGGCCTGCTTGAGGTCGGTGACGTTCTCCAGGGCGGACTCGATGTTGACCTTCGCGATGCCGGCGGTGCCTGCGATGTAGAGATCCCCTTCCGGCGTCAGCTCGCTGTAGGAGTTGAAGGTCACGGTGCAGGGCAGGCCGTCGGCCAGACCGTAGTGGACCGGATGGAGGTCGCCGCCGGAGAGGAGCTCCTCCGCGGGAAGCATGTAGATGCCGTCGCTGCTGAGGACCCAGATATCGCCGCTGCTGTTCTCGTACAGGTCGGCGTTGTCGGGATAGGGGAAGTTCGGGATCGTGGTGACCTGGTAGTCCTCGGTCATGTAGGCGATGGAGTTGCCGGCGATGATCCAGTAAAGGTGTCTCGATGCATCATATTTGATGTGCATGACGACGCCCGACCGCAGGCCTGCGTGGGTGTCGATGTTGCGCATGCCGCTCTCATTGATGATATAGATGCCGCCGCCGTTGGTGCCGAGAAGGGCGTCCCCGTTCGGCGCGGCGCAGACGCAGAGGCTCACCGGGTTGGCGAGGCCGTCTTTCTCTCCGAGGGAGGAGACGACGCGGTCGCCTTCGATCACGTTCATGCCGCCTGTGCAGGCTACGAGAATCTTTCCGTCGGGCGTCTCGCAGACGGCGCGGATCCTGTTGGAGAGGAGGCCGTCATCTTTCGTGAAGGACAGCAGACGGCCGGCGTCGTAGCACAGCAGACCGCGCTCGTGCCAGGTGGAGATCCACAGTCTGCCGCGGCTGTCCGGGATGATGGAGCGGATCCGCACGCCATCCAGATGCTGCAGAAGATCGGTGACTTCCTGCTGCGCGCCGGAGGCGGTCACTGCGGAGGTCACAGGGACGGACGACACAGGGCCGTTCTCCTCCAGGACGAGCAGACCGTTGTCCGTGCCGACGAAGAGCTGGTCCCCGCACATGCACGTGGAATTGACGACCCGCGTCGGGAGATCGAAGCGGGCGAAGAGATCGGTGAAGCGGTTGGAGACCAGCTTCATCACGCCCTGCCGGGAAGCGCAGAACCAGAGGTTTCCTTCATAATCCACCATCATGTGGCCGATCAGGCTGGTCACGGGCAGTTCATCCAGACAGTAGATCTCCTCACCATATACTGCGCCGATGCCGGTCTGGCTGCAGATCCACAGATGACCGTCGATCAGGCGCATCTCGTTGACGAAGGAAAGCGGCTCGATATCCATCCGCTCCATGGCATCCGCCCCTTTGCGCAGATCGCCGTGGTAGAGGCCCGATCCCTCTGTTCCGATGTAAACAGACCCGGGAACGTCCGGATCGGGGAGGATGCTGGTGATGTTCTGGATGGAGGAATCTGTATGGCTGAGATAATCCTGCACTTCACCGCCGCGAAGGGTGAAGCAGTCCCCGTCCGTGGTGAGGCAGTACAGAAGTCCGTCCGGGGACGGCCACAATTCTTCGATGAAGACATCGGCGATCCGGGGATCGGTGAGAGGATGCAGGGCGAGGTCCCCGTCGATCATCGTGATGCCGGAGGTGGTGCCGATATAGATCCGGCCCTCCGTATCCTCCGAGATCGAGCGGACCTTGGAGGAACCGAGACCGTCGTCCTCGCTCCAGAAGCGGAACTCGCCCCGCTCCATCATCGCCAGGCCGCTCTCATTGGTGCCGATCCACAGCCTGTTCAGGCTGTCCGCATGAAGGCACATCACGCTGCCGATGTTCATGGCAGGGGCGATGCGCTCGAAGGTATTGCCGTCATAACGGATGAGCCCGCTGTAACTGCCGATCCAGATAAAACCGTCCTCGGTCTGCAGGATCGCGTTCGCCTCCGAAGTGGGAAGGCCGTTCCGGTTGTTGTACAGGACGGCGGAGTAGCTGTCCCGGCCGGTCGAGGGATCGACGGCGATCCTGACGGGTGCCGATGCAGATGCGGCCGTCGCCGGCAGCGCCGTCAGCAGCGGCAGCGACAGCACCGGCTGCGCCGCAAGAATGACGGCTGCCAGGGCCAGGGCTGCCAGTGCCCTGTGAAGGACATGCTTCCTACGGCTGCATGGCACAGAAGACTTATCCATACTTCCAACTCCTTCCTCTGCGCGGGCTGTAGCTGCACGCGATCGGTACGCGGTGGTGGGCAGAATACTATCCAATACATTATACGTGAGAGTGCGGGGGGATTTCAATTCCGACCGCCTTCTGCGCGGTGCAGCTTCCGGTATTGCAGCGGGAAAGTGCCCTTGGCATCCGGACGGGTCCCCCTGTGTGCTGTGTGAGATTACAGATACCGGTGCATGTCGGCGAGGGAGTCGTAGATGCAGGTGGGTTCGACGTCGGATTCGCGGACGGTCTGCATGGTGGCCTCGCCGGTCAGGACCAGGAAGCCCCGGGCGCCGTTGTTGACACCGGTGGCGACGTCCGTGTAGAGGCGGTCGCCGACGAAGGCCATCTCCGAAGGGGCATAGCCGGTGAGGGAGGCGAGCATGTCGACAGTCTCTTTCCAGGGCTTGCCGAAGTAGCGGGGGCTGACGCCGGTGGAGGCGGTGATCAGGCTGCACATGGCGCCGCAGTCGGGGATGTAGCCGTCCTCGGTGGGACAGTTGATGTCCATGTGGGTGGCGAGGAAGGGCACGCCCTCGCGGACATAGCGGCAGATCAGATCCAGTTTGTGATAGGTCAGGGTGGTATCGAAGCTCTGGACGGCGACGTCCGGGGCTTCTTCCACGATCTGCAGGCCTCTGGCCTTCCAGTTCTGCACGAGGAGCGGGGTGCCGTTGAGGTAGATGCGCGCGCCGGGATAGTTCTGCTGCAGATATTCGGCGCAGACGTCGCCGGCGGTGATGATCCTGTCCTCGGTGACCTCCAGGCCCATCCCGCGGAGTTTCTCCACGTAGACGGCGGGGACGCGGGAGGCGTTGTTGGTGAAGAAGATATAGTCCCTGTCCGCGGACGCCTCCAGCGCACGGATGAAGTCCAGTGAGCCTTCGATCGGGCGGTTGCCCAGGTAGACGGTCCCGTCCATGTCCAGGACGAACAGTTTAACGCCCTGCAAGGCGGTCTCTTTGCTCAGCATGTACACCTCCCGGTGAAAAAATGAATGTCCCGGTCCCTTTCACTCCGCTGATGCAGCGTACTGTTCCGCCAGTCCCAGATCCCAGAGGAGCTGCAGGAGGGTGTAGCGGTCCCGGACTTCCTTGGCGACGACGACAGCCTCGCGGGCTCTCGCGGCCGGAATATTGATCTCCTCCGGCTCCGTGGGCGCGCCGAGGGAGCGCAGGAGAGCGGCCATCTCTTCGGCGGCAGGGAGATCTTCCTGAATCGCGCGGCGGATCTCCTCCCATTTCTCTTTTATGACGGCGAGACGCTTATCGCGCTTCGCGACGTCATTCTTGCCGGCCTTCTGCTCCAGGGCGATGATGCCGTCGGCCGCGGCGCCGTAGAGGGCGCGCATCTTTTCTTCCCAGGCTGCCTGATCGTAAGGCCTTGCCATGGCAGCGTCAAAATCAGGCTGCTCCTGGGCGAGACGGTGGTAGATCCGCAGAGCGGTCCGCACCATCTCCACGACTTCCGGGCAGTAGTACTCGCCGGTGATCATATTGGCGAGCTTCCAGTCCAGGAGGCAGGTGTACTTGCCGAGGGTATCCCCGAGGCCGGCGGCGATCAGGTGCATGGGCGGCCTGCTTGCCGGCGGCGCGCCAGGTGTTCCTGTCCGCGACGAGGAAGATCTTTTCATATCCCAGCTCGCGGATATGGCCCGGCAGCCTGCGCACGGCACCGCGGTCGATGTCGATCAGGCGGACGCCGCTGTAGTGTGTGTGCCCGCAGGAGCAGTGGATCTGCCTGTGGATGTACGCGTTGAGATCGATCTTTGTGTCTGTCATCATTTTACCCCTTCTTTCATCCCCTGAGAACTTTCTGCGATCGAAAACGATCATTTTGCGGAGGAGGCACCATGTACGGGGAGAGAAGGGAAGCGATCCTGCGGCTGCTGGCCGGAAGCGGATACATGACGGTGGAGGAACTGGCCGCCCGGCTCTATGTCAGCGCGCCGACGATCCGGCGGGACCTTGTGGCGCTGGCGCAGGAAGGCGCGGTCCGGAGGAGCCACGGCGGCAGCACCTGCAGCTATCTGGCGGAGACGCTGGACCCGTCGCTCCGGCTGACGCTGCTCAACAATTGTTTTCCCACCATTCAGAAGCTGTCGGAGAACCGGCATTTCACGGTGGAATGCCCCTGCGGGCAGTACGTGCCGTCCCATGTGGGGATCTTCGGCGAGGAGGCGGAGACCTTCATCCGGCGGCATGCGGACTATTATTTCGCCTCTGCGGCGGGGCTGGACGCACAGGCGGGCGTGACCGTGCGCGCGCTGGTGGAGATGTCGGTCAAGAGGGCCATGCGCGAGAACGCGGACTGCACCGTCCTCCTGCTTGACCGTTCCAAGATGGGTGTGAGAAACTACTACCAGGTTTTTGCGCTCGCAGAGATCGATATTCTGATCACGGACGGCCCCTTCCTGCGGAGATCCGGGCGCAGTGTGAGGCGAAGGGTGTGGACGTGATCGTGTGCGAATGATCCCTTCTCTGTGCGGCGGACAGCTTTATAGATTTACAGAATTATGGAAAATAAGAGAAAAGGAAGGAACAGACAATGACTAAATGGCAGAGGATCCAGTACCACCCCAATCTCCCTCTCTACCCGGGCAGGGAGCGGGTGACCGGCAGCGCGGCGCACATCGCGCTGTCCCGCAGGGCGGCGTCGGAAGGCATGGTGCTGCTGAAGAATGAGAGCGGAGTGCTTCCCCTGGCGCACGGTGCCCGTGTGGCGCTTCTGGGCAAGGGAAGTGTGGACTATGTAAAAGGCGGCGGCGGCAGCGGCGATGTGACGGTCGCTTACGTGCGCAGCCTGTGTGACGGCATGCGCTGCAAGGAGGCGGAGGGCAAGGTATCCCTGTACGCCCCTCTTGAGGATTTCTACCGCGGGGAGATCGCGAAGCAGTACGCCGAAGGCGCGGTGCCGGGCATGACCCGGGAGCCGGAGCTGCCGGAAGAGCTTCTGCGGGGCGCGGCGGCCTTCACGGATACGGCTATCCTCACCTTCTGCCGTTTCTCCGGAGAGGGCTGGGACCGGCGGGCGGTGCTCGACGAGCAGGACTATGAGCTGGCCGGCACGGAGAAGGAGATGGCGGAGCTCAGCGGGAAGCTGTTCGAGAAGGGGGACTACTACCTGACGGAAGCGGAGCGGCGCCTGGTGGCCGCTGCGGAGCGGTATTTTGCCCGGATCATTGTGGTCATGAACGTCGGCGGCATGGTGGATTCCACCTGGTTCAAGGCGGATCCGCGGATCGACGGCGTGCTGATGGCCTGGCAGGGCGGCATGGAGGGCGGCCTTGCGACCGCGGATGTCCTCTGCGGGGACGTCAACCCGTCCGGGCGTCTGTCCGACACCTTCGCGGCGGCTCTGGAAGACTATCCTTCCACGGAGGGATTCCATGCTGCCAGGGAATATGTGGAGTACACGGAGGGCATCTATGTCGGCTACCGTCACTTCATGACGGCTCCGGGGGCTGCGGCGAGGGTGAACTATCCCTTCGGCTTCGGCCTGTCCTACACGTCCTTCGAGACCGCTGTGCGCGAGAGCCTGTACGCCGGGGACCTGACGGAGATCGCCGTGGATGTCACCAACACCGGCGACTGCGCAGGCAGAGAAGTCGTGCAGGTCTATGCGCGGGTGCCCGGTGCCCGGATCGACGCGCCGGCCGTGCAGCTGGCAGATTTCCGCAAAACACGCCTGCTCCAGCCCGGAGAGACGCAGCATCTGGTCTTCCAGGTCGCGGACGCGCAGCTGGCCTCCTATGACGAGACCGGTGTGATCCGCGAGGCGGCCTATGTGCTGGAGGCGGGAGACTATGTTCTCTATGTCGGGCGGGATGCCGCGGACCTGCAGGAGGCGGCGCGCTTCACGCTGGAGGAGGACCAGGTGGTACAGCAGCTGACCCACCTGGGTGGACCGGATCCGGACAGGAAAGAGGCGCCCGGCCTGGAGAGGCAGGACACCCGCACGCTGGAAGGCGTGATGCCGGTGAGCCGGTACGTGGGCACACAGTATATGCCCTGGAGACAGGAGCAGAAGCCCCTGCAGCTGGCGGAAGTCGCGGAAGGCAAAGCCTCTCTGGACGACTTCATGGCGCAGCTGTCCATCGACGACAGGATCTCCCTGCTGGGCGGACAGCCCAATGTGGGCGTCGCCAACACCTTCGGCATGGGCAACCTGGCTGAATACGGCGTCCCGAACATGATGACGGCGGACGGCCCTGCGGGCCTGCGCATCGAGCCGGTATGCGGCGTCTGCACGACCGCCTGGCCCTGCGCCACGCTCATCGCCTGCTCCTGGGATCCGGAGCTGGCGGAGGAGATCGGCCGCGCCGGCGCAGAGGAAGTGAAGGAGAACAACATCGGCCTCTGGCTCACGCCCGCCATGAACATTCACCGCAGCCCTCTCTGCGGCAGAAACTTTGAGTACTATTCCGAGGATCCGCTGCTTGCCGGCAAGATCGGTGCGGCGGCCGTGCGCGGCATCCAGTCCCTGCACATCGGCGCCTGCCCCAAGCACTTTGCCTGCAACAACAAGGAGACCAACCGCAAAGGAAGCGACTCCCGCGTCAGCGAGCGCGCCCTGCGGGAGATCTACCTCCGGGCCTTCGAGATCGTGGTCAAAGAGAGCCACCCTTACGTGATCATGACCTCCTACAACCTGATCAACGGCGTGCAGGCCTCCGAGAACCGCGACCTGATCACCGGCATCCTCCGCGGCGAGTGGGGCTACGACGGCCTCGTCACCACAGACTGGTGGACTCAGGGCGAACACTGCCGCGAGATCGCCGCCGGCAACGACGTCAAGATGGGCTGCGGCTACCCCGAACGCGTGAAAGAAGCCCTGCAGCAGGGCTTCATCACAGAAGCAGAGATCGACGCCTGCGCGAGGCGCGTGCTGGAGATGCTGCTGAAACTTGACTGACAGTTCCCCACGTAAATCCGGCGGCTGTTCATGTGCGTGCGCCGCAACGGTTGGTTTTCTGGCGGAACCTTTGCCGCCAGGTTGAGATTCGGCAGGAGAAAAACATGCCGGCAAAGGTTTCTGGCATTGTCGCACAAGACAGCCCCTGCTTTTTATCAACTGTGTGGGATCTCATGCCTTGCCGGCTTCAATGGACGTTTTGTGGACGCTCTGGCCTCTCTTCCGTCCATTCATGGGCGTGCGCTGCAGCGGCCGGTTTTCCGGCGGGACCTTTGCCGGGAGGTTGAAATCCGGGAGGAGATAAACAAGCTGACAAAGGTTACTGCTGAAACCTTTGCCGGGAGGTTGAAATCCGGGAGAAGATAAATATGGTGACAAAGGTTTCTGCTGAAACCTTTGCCGACAGTTTGAAATCCGGGAGAAGAAAAACATGCCGGCAAAGGTTTCTGCCGAAATCTTTGCCGAGAGGTTGAAATCCTGGAGGAAAAAAACATGCTGACAAAGGTTTCTTCTGAAACCTTTGCCATCAGCTTGAAATCCGTGAGAAGAGAAACATGCCGGCAAAGGCTTCTGCCGAGACTATTGCCAAGAGGTTGAACTCCGGAAATTTACACACAGGGGCCGTCTCTGCGTAAAGAAACCGCCATCCCGTATCCGGGAGAGACACTTTTGAACGAGCGGTTTGACGCACCTGATCTGGGCAAGGGCTCTGACGGGTCAAATGCCGCAGCTTCGGGCTGCGGCATTTGTTGATCCCAATGTCTGAGGCAACCGTTCTTCAGAACGGGGGCCGAGTTGGATCATTGCCCGGCAGAGCCCCTGTCCAGATCTATGTGCGTCACCGTGAAGTGAACCGTGGCTCTCTGGATACGGGACGGCGGTTTCAATATTTACGCAGGGAACCGCCCCCACGCGCTCATTCCTCGCGGATAGTCATCATGTCGCGGAGGTCGATGTAGCTGCGCATGCGGTCGCGGGGGGTCTTGACGTAGCGCTCGAGGATGGGGAGCAGGATGAGGACGGTGATGCCGGCGGTGAAGCCGCCGTTGTAGAGCATCAGGCCGCCGTGGAGGGAGGAAGTGGCGGTGCACAGGGCTGCACAGAGCGCGCCGGCGGCGAGGCCGGCCCGGACACCGTAGCGGCCGACGAGCGGGCACAGGCCTGTGGCGAAGGCGACGCTGTTGATGTGGGACTGCATGGAGATGGTCCAGGTGTGGGTGCCGCCGACCAGATGATTGAAGAGCGCTGCGGAGACGGAGAGGAGCGGGAAGCCGAGGATGATCGGCCACACGTTGGTCACGTGCTGCCCCATGGCGGTGAAGGTCAGGGCGGCGAAGATCACGCCGCAGGTGGGCCCGGTGAATCCTGCGCCGTCCGTCAGGAGAACGGCCGCATTGATGTAGCCGAGGAAGAGAAGCCCATAGAGACCTGTGTTGATGAGGCAGAGGGGCATGCCGTACTTGGCCGCGAAGTTGCTCTGGTAGCCGGTGTCCGTAAAGAGCAGGGAGAGACCCTTGAAGCTCCGGTCATTGAGGTACCAGCCCGCCGCGACGCACCCGAGGAAGAGCAGGATGAAGAAACAGTTGCCGAAAAGGGCGTAGGAGCGCCCGGAGAGTTCGTAGTAAGCATTGAAGACCGTGGGGCTCGTCGGAGCGGGGATCCCCATCGTGCGGTAGAGGAAGTTATAAAGGAGAAAACCGAGGAGGCCGTAGGCCAGGCCGCCGTTGTAGAGGTTGTAGCCCTTGTGCCAGGCGCGGACGTCGGGAAGGACCGCCGGCGCGACGAAGGCGAGAAGGAGCATGAAGAGCAGGGTCAGGAAGACACCTTTGACGGTGAGGGTCGGCTCTCCGGGGACGTAGGCTTCGCCCTGCGTGTAGCGGAAGAGGAGCTCACTGATGAAGGGACTGAAGCAGGTGGCGAACATGCAGACGTGCAGGTTCGCGTTGAAGTCCAGGCGGTTTATGCGCAGGTAGAGGAAGGGCGCGAGGAAGCACGGCAGCATGTTGAGCAGGTTCAGCCCGTAGAATGCGTGCGCGATGACAAGGAAATAGCCGGCCAGCGTGTTGACGTGCGAAGGGCCGGGCAGGAAGTGCATGCTGGCGGACATCAGATAGCCGCACAGCGCCGCGTTGAGAAAGGTCGCCGACAGACCGCCGACGGCAAAATAATCGGTGATAAGGGGACCGGGCGTCGTCAGGATCCGGAACAGATCGCTGTGGACACGGTGGAGCGTCCCGGTGTAGAGACCGCCGGCGATGCAGGCGGCCAGGAGCGCCGTGGAGATGCAGAAAGTCATGCCGTCGATGATGTTGCTGTTGCGCTGCGCAGAAATGTCCATACAATTACCCCCTCCCCAAACATATTCTATTGTAGCAGAGAGGGGGTGGTTTGTGGTCGGTTTTGCGGGATGTTTCCTTAAAGATACAAACATGGTACTATTGAAAATAGAAACAGCTCTGTACAGATGAAGCAGGAGGGAAGAATGAAGATCGCAGTGATCGGAACAGGCGGCGTCGGCGGATACCTTGCAGCGATGCTGGCATATCATCTGCCGCAGGAGGACAGCGTGACGGTCGTCGCGCGCGGCGACAGAGGGAAATCGATAGAAGAGAACGGACTGATCATGCACAGCGCGCTGCACGGCGAGATCCTCGCCAGGCCGAAGGTGGCACTGCGGACGGATGCGCTGGGGGACCAGGATGTGATCTTCCTGTGCGTGAAGAATTATTCGCTGGAGAACGTGCTGGAGGAGCTCCGGGGCGTGGTGCGCGAGGGGACGATCCTGGTGACGCTGCTCAACGGCGTCGATCCGGGGGACCGGGTGAGGAAAGCCTATCCGGACAATCCGGTCGTGGACAGCGTGATCTACATCGTGTCGTACGCCAATCCGGACTATTCGATCAGGCATCAGAGTGATTTTGCCAAGATCCGGATCGGGGCCAAGGATGCGGGCGCACGCCCGGAGGCGGCTGCCGCGGTGGAGACGGTGGCGGCGGTCCTGCAGAAAGCGAAGGTCGACTGCCGCGTATCGAGAGATATCGTGGAGGAGATCTGGAAGAAATTCATCGTGAACTGCGGCTTCAATGTCCTGACAGCCGCCTACGACAGCAATATCGGACCGCTGCGCGCGGATCCGGAGCGGAGCGCGGAGTTCGAGGCGCTCTCCAGAGAGGCCTGCGCCGTCGCGAGGGCGCAGGGTGCGGCGATCCCCGACGACTACGAGCAGCGGGTGATCGACCGGTTCTACCATGTCTACACGGATGAGGATTCGAGCTCCCTCCAGCGGGACGTCCACGCGGGACGGCCCGCCGAGGTGGAGACTTTCTGCGGCTACATCGTGCGCGCCTCGCAGGCGCTGGGGCTGGAAGCCCCCGTCATGACGAAGATGTATCAGCGGCTGCGACCAGACCGCTGAGAGCGAGCAGTGCGAGGACGTTCGGGATGACCATCAGCTGGTTGAACATATCGGAGAGCTCCCACACCAGATCGTTGGAGGCGAGCGTGCCGAGGAAGAGGAAGACGAGCGCGATGATCTCATAGACCCGGACGCCCTTCTGCCCGAACAGGTAGATCACGTTGATCCTGCCGAACATGTTCCAGCTGAGCACGGTGGAGAAAGCGAAGAAGAACAGGCAGACCGCGACGAAGGCGTTGCCGATCTCCGTCCCGAACACGCTGCCGAAGGCCGTCTGCGCGAGATTGGCCTTGGCGATCGCCTCGCCGGAGGCGTTGAGGATCCCTTCGGAGTAACCTTTCTCCAGAAGTCCGCCCGGTGTGTACAGCGTGGAGATGATGACCAGCGCGTTCAGTGTCAGGACGACGAAGGTGTCGATGAAGACGCCGATCATCGCCACGACGCCCTGCTCATGGGGGTCAGAGACGTTCGCCTGGGCGTGTGCGTGGGGCGTGGAGCCCATGCCGGCTTCGTTGGAGAACAGACCGCGCTTGGCGCCCTGCGAGACGGCCGTCTTGAGAGCCATGCCGAAGCTGCCGCCGATGATCGCCTGCGGATGCAGCGCATAGCGGAAGATCATGCCGAAGGTCGCGGGAATGTAGCGGATCCGCAGGACGAGCACGGCCACGCCGCCGGCGATGAAGATGAGCGCCATGACCGGGACGACCTTTTCGGTGACGTAGGCAAGGCGGTGCATGCCGCCGAGGAAGATCACACCGCAGATGACGACCAGGACGATGCCCACGATCCAGGAGGGGACGCCGAAGGCCGTGCTGAAGGTCGAGCCGATGGAGTTGGACTGCACCATGCATCCGAAGAAGCCGAGCGCAAGGATGATCGCGACGGCGAAGAAGCCAGCGAGAAAACGGCCGAAGGCCCCCTTGAACGCGGTGCGGATGTAGTAGACCGGGCCGCCGAGGATGCTTCCGTCCTCATGCCGGATGCGGGTCTTCTGGGCGAGGACCGCCTCCCCGTAGATCGTCGCCATCCCGAAGAAGGCGATGATCCACATCCAGAAGATCGCGCCGGGGCCGCCGGTCAGGATCGCGCCGGACGCGCCGACGATGTTGCCGGTGCCGACCTGCGCCGCGATCGCCGTCGCCAGCGCCTGGAAGGAGCTCATGCCGCTCTCGTGCTTTCCGCCATGGAGCGAGAGAGAGCCGAAGACCCGGTGCACACCCTCCTTGAAATAGCGGATCTGGGCGAAGCGTGTGCGGATCGAGTACCAGATTCCCACGGTGATCAGGAGGAAGACCAGGACATAGTCGGAGAGATACGCGTTGATAGTCTGAACGATGGAGAGAAGCATGAGGCGCGCCTTTCTTTGGATACATGTTTATTGCTTCAACGGACTGTGCGCAGATCTGCTTCGGACAGCACAAAAAGAGACCGCCGGCTGCTCCGGCGGTCTCTTTGTGCGCGCATTCTCCCCGGCGGTTAAGCCGGATCGGTACGCCCTGTCCTTTGACCTGAGAGATTCGGCTGCCGTCGCCGGCTGCCTTGCACCTTCGGTACTCAAACGTTGAGATTCTCCAGAGCTGCCTCCGCTTCCGGTCCTCCCCGCACCGCGGGACCTGAGAGTGTTACTCCTTCGGCGCGGATGCCCCGCATCCGCCTTTCCCGGAAACTTCTTCGCAGATATGCAATTAGTGCAAACAAAGCATTGCGTTCGCAGGTTGTACGTTAGCACCTGCGGGAAGAAATGTCAAGTCTCTCCGCCGCGCCCGCTGAAACGGCGGATGTACAGGACCGAGAGGATCAGCCCTGCGACGGACAGGAGCACGGCCGGCAGGAAGACCCGGCTCCGGTAGGTGAAGACGACGGTATGGCCGCCCGCCGGGAGCTTGACGCCGAGAAGGCCGCCGTCGCCGACGGAGAGCTTGTCCGCAGGGGCGCCGTCCACTTCGATCTGCCAGCCTTTGGTGTACGGGATGGACGTCATGAGCACGCCGTCCTCCGCGCAGCTGACAGTGCCTTCGACGCGCGTGTCCTCGAACTGCGTGATCACGAACGGCGCCTCCTGCAGGCGGTCGTAAGCCTCCTGGAAGACCTCGTCGCTGTAGCTGGCGCAGTAGAGGCTCACGGAGCCGTTCTTGCGGTATGTTTTTTCAAACTGGCCGTGGTTGGTGAGCTCGAAGTCCACCTCCAGCGGCTCGCCGGCGGTCATCCATCCGACGTCGATGAGGCTGCGCCCGGCGCTCAGCTCGCGGTCCTCGCGGACGGAGGCGTTGGCATAGATGAAGCGGATCGAGTTGGGCGAATTCACATACAGGTAGACGTACTGGTCGCGGTCGGAGACGTACCGGGCGTGCACGGCCGGGATGTCGTCCAGGCTGTCCGGATAGAGCAGCTCGTAGTCGAAGTCGTTGTCCGCGCGCACGTCCGTCAGCTCGATGTTGTCCGTCGTGATGCTCTCGGCGTCGATGAGCGTGAACATGTCCCCGGAGACGCCGGCCGCCCTGTGCACGAAGTCATTCTGCACGGCGAAAGGCTGCGAGGACGTCGTCCTCCACAGGAGCACGTCGCTGTCCGCGACAAAACCGAGCGGCAGCACCCGCTCATTGCGGTAGTAGAGGACGTTGCCGATCTGGTCGATGAAGGTGTATTTGTCCGCTTTCGGGTGCGGGTCGTCGCGGTTCAGGACGTAGCGGACGTCGAAGAGCGCGTCGACAAGCGGTGTGGGATCGTAGTAGCGGAAGCTGTTGCCTGTCGCGGCGATGCCCAGATGCTCCATCAGGGCGGCGATCCCGCCGGGCTCCAGGGAGGAGAACTGGGAGAAGCCGTTGTAGTGATAGAGGGAGGCATCGTTGATCGTGGTGAAGCGCCGGAACTCCGCCCGGTAGAACCCGCCGTCCTCCGCCTCGTCCATCTCCGCGACGGCCGCCTTCGCGTTGGCCATGTAGGCGGTGTAGGGGGCGCGCTCGCCGACGTCATCCAGGTTGGTGATGAAGGAGAACTGGCACTCGAAGAGCACCAGGACCGTCAGCACGGCGAGGACCGGGTGCTTCAGGAAGGGCAGACGGGGGTGGCGCTTCGAGGCGTACCGGAAGAGCAGGCAGTAGGCGGCCAGCAGGGCCGCGTTCAGGAGCAGGTCCGTGTCCGACAGGACGCGGTCGATGTCGTCCGCCAGGTGGAGGAAGAGATATTCACTGACGAGGATGCCGGCCATGTACAGGATGCAGGTGATCCGCATGATCCGAAGGTCCGCCCTGCCTTCGCGGACTGCGAGGAATCCGTGATACGCCATGTAGAGCAGGAAGAAGCTGTACATGAAGGCGAACCGGTGGGGCAGGTTGGCCGGGAAGTGCATGCCGTGAATGAGGAAATCCAGGGGCTTCACGCAGCAGCTGAGCAGCATGAAGAGGAGGAGGGCGCCGTAGAGCACCTTCTTCCGGCGGGGGACGGTGCGGTCGGTCGCATAGACCGGCAGGAGCACCAGGGTGAGCACGCCGCAGTAGATGTTGGGAAGGTCCTCATTTCTCGCGAGGACCGCCGCCCGGGCACCGAGAAAGTGGTCCGGGATGAACTGCAGGATGTTCGAGTAGACCGTGAATTCGGGAAAAGCCGTGCCGCTCACTTCCGTCTCGGTCAGCGCCGACGCGACCGGCGCCAGGATGAAGAGGGAAGTCATGGCTGACAGAAGGGAGAGCGCGGCGAATGACACCGTCTTCCGGATCATCGCCTGCCGATCCTCCTTCCAGCTGCAGACGGAGAAGAGGCGGACGAGGTAGAAGAGGGCGATGACGATGCACACGAGGACGGCGAGGTAGAAGTTCACGATCATCGTGAGCGTCAGGGTCCCGTAATACAGGGACAGGCGGTCGCGCTCGATCAGCTGCTCCACGCCGAGGACCACCAGGGGGAACAGGACGACGGTGTCCAGCCACATGATGTTCCAGTAGTAGCAGGTCACATAGGCGCAGCAGGCGTACAGAAGCCCGAAGAGCAGGACGGAGAGATCGTTGGTCCCGAAGTGCTTCCGGACATAGTAAGAGAAGGTCGAGGCGGCCAGGCTGACCTTGAGCAGGATCAGGAGCGCCACCAGCTCCGGCAGCCCTTCCGGAGGAAAGAGGAAGACGAGCAGGTTCAGCGGGCTGGTCGTGTAGTAGGCCATCTGGGACAGGAAATCCTTCCCGAGACCGCCCTCCCAGCTGTACAGGAGGTTCTGGCCGTTCACGACGCGGCTGCGCATCTCCTCCAGATACGGCGCGTACTGATGGAACAGGTCGACGCGCAGGACCGTCCGGTCCCCGAAGGGATAGATCCCCCGCGCCGCGTAGGTGATCAGGATGATCACGGCGGTCGCGAAGAAGGCCGCAATGCTGTACCGGTTGTCGCGGAGGGTGTTCCGCAGGCTGAACTTTTTCCTCTTCATGGAGTCTCCCGTCTTGCAATTGATTGAAAACAGTTTCATTATAAGTCTTGAAAAGTTGCGTGTCCACCGATGAGAGCGGCCGCCGCGGACAGGGCGGCGGGGCACACCCGGACAGAGGGCGGACAGACGTCGAGAGGAAAGCGATGGGAGATTACCGGAAAGAAGAGCACGCGAGGCGCAGGGCGGAGCAGCTCGCCCAGTGGCGGGAACTGTCGCCGCGGCAGAAATGGGACTACTTCGTGGAGTACTACCTGCTCTGGGCGGTGGTCCTGTGCGGGATCGCGGCATTTGTCATATATATGATCGTCAACGCTGTCGCGCCCCGGCAGGAGGATCTCTTCCGGGCGGCGGTATTCGACGACGTGATGGATACAGAAGGACAGGAGGAGCTGACGGAGGCCATCCGGGAGCGCCTGGGGGCGACGGACCGCCAGCACGTGCGGTTCGACTGCTTCTACCGGTACGAGGACCCGGCGGCGCTGCAGCTCTTCGCGGTCGAGACGGCGGCGGGGACGCTGGATGCGGCCGTCGTCAGTGAGGAAGTATTCACGGAGATGGCGGGGATCGGGTATTTTCTCCCGCTGGAGGACGTGTGCACCGCGCAGGAGCTGGAGGCCTGGCAGGACCGGCTGTTCTCCGCGGCCGGATACCGTATGGAGGGAGAGGACCTTGCCGGCGAAGAACCTGTGGACCCCGACGGCGTCGACTCGAACAGCGGCCGGGGAGAAGTGCGCGTGTACGGCCTCCGGCTGGATGAGAGCGAGGCATACCGGAAGGCGGGGACCATGGAGCGCCGACCGGTGATCGGCATCATGGCGGAGACGGCGCACCCGGAACAGGCGGCCGAAGTGCTCCGGTTCCTGATGGGCGAGTAGAAGAGACGGACGGGAGAAGATCCATGAAGGAAGAGCTATCGAGGACCGGCCTCCTCCTCGGGGAGGAGGCGGTGGAGAGACTGCAGTGCGCCCGCGTCGCGGTGTTCGGGATCGGCGGCGTCGGCGGATATGTCACAGAGGCACTGGCCCGCAGCGGCGTCGGCTCGCTGGAGCTGATCGACAGCGACAGAGTCAGCATCTCCAACCTGAACCGCCAGATCATCGCGCTGCACAGCACGGTGGGCAGATATAAAACGGAAGTGATGCGGGAGCGGATCCTGGACATCAATCCCGACGCGGACGTGCGGGAGCGGCGCTGCTTCTTCCTCCCGGAGAACGCGGAGACCTTCGACTTCTCGTCGTATGACTATGTCGTGGATGCCGTGGACACGGTGACGGCCAAGATCCAGATCATCCTGCAGGCGCGGGCCTGCGGCACGCCCGTGATCAGCAGCATGGGCGCCGGCAACAAGCTGGATCCGTCGGCCTTCCGCGTCGCGGACATCTATGAGACCAGCGTGGACCCGCTGGCCCGGGTGATGCGCCGGGAGCTGAAGAAGCGCGGCGTGGACCGCCTGAAGGTCGTATACTCCACGGAACCGCCGCGGCAGCCGGCCGCCGGCGCGGGAGCGGAGGAACCGCCTGCGGGAAGGCGGGCGGTGCCGGGGAGCATCGCGTTCGTGCCCGCGGCGGCGGGACTCGTGCTCGCCGGGGCCGTGATCCGGGATCTGGCCGGGATCGAATGAATGATCGGCAAGATAGCAGCACTGCCGCTGATCGTTCTGACGGCCATCGCGGGATTCCTTTTCAATCTCGCAACGGATCTGTCGGGATACGTGATCGGTCCGGCACTTCTGCTCATCCTTGGCTTTGATATCTATTTCCTGATTACTACTCAGTGGATCCATGTCGCGATCCTCACGATGCTTGGCGCCGGATGCTTTGCCGTCCTGTTTGGCCAGGCCGTGGTCATCGTTGCGCTGGAAGGAGCGAGAGACGGTCTGATCCGTTTCGTGAGATCATAACATCAGAATACTGAAGAACCTTACGGGGACTGCCTACG
>DFIR01000059.1 GCA_002372815.1 Lachnospiraceae bacterium UBA3692 | reverse complement strand
GAGATCGAGAAGGCCCACCCGGATGTCTTCAACGTGCTGCTGCAGGTCCTGGACGACGGCCGGATCACGGACTCCCAGGGCAGGACGGTCGACTTCAAGAACACGATCCTGATCATGACGTCCAACATCGGCGCGCAGGAGATCCTGGCGGATCTCGAGCAGGGCGGTGCCGGCAAGGATGCGCAGCAGATCAGCGAGCATACGCGCAGCATGGTCATGAACCTGCTCCACGCGCACTTCCGCCCGGAATTCCTCAACAGGCTCGATGAGATCATTCTCTTCAACCCGCTGAGCAAGGACAACATCTCCGGCATCATCGACCTGATCATCGCGGACCTGAACAGAAGACTGCAGGACCGCCAGATCGGCATCCGCCTGACAGACAGGGCGAAGGCTTACGTCGCGGACCAGGCTTACGATCCTTCCTTCGGCGCGAGACCGCTGAAGCGGTATATTCAGAAACACGTGGAGACGCTGAGCGCGCGCCTGATCCTTGCGGACAAGGTGCATGAGGGCGACACCATTGTGATCGACGCGGGAGAGAACGGCCTGACCGCAGAGACAGAATAAAGGCTGTACCGGCTGCCCGCCGCAGGCCGGTCGTCATATTGACAGAGCAGGAGTAAGAGCAGCCCGCATCATCCGAAAGGATGGTGCGGGCTTTCTTTACAATACCTTTACAATCGGGAACTGGACTTTTGCCCGACTTAGGAGGAAAATAGATTGGTGCGCAATATTCAGAAAAGCACGGGGATATGTTTTGCTGAGGGGCAGCAGGCGGTTTCTCTTATATCAGAAAGACAGGTTCAAAGATGAGTATATTTGATGTCCTGACTCTTGCGGGCGGGCTTGCCATGTTCCTGTATGGCATGCGCCTGATGGGAGACGGGCTGAAGGCAAGCTCTTCCGGAACACTCAAGAGGGCCATGGAGCGGGTCACGAACAACCCGGTCAAGGCCTTCCTTCTTGGCATGGGCGTAACGGCGATCATCCAGTCCTCCACGGCCACGATCGTGATCACGTCCGGCCTTGTCGGCGCCGGACTTCTGACGCTTCACCAGTCGCTTGGCATCGTGATAGGCGCCAACGTCGGGACGACCGTGACCGGCCAGATCATCCGGCTGCTGGACATGGACGCGTCCGCAGGCTCGTGGCTGCAGATCTTCAAGCCCTCGTCGCTGGCACCGATCGCCCTGATCATCGGCATCGTCCTGATCATGGGGAAGAGTGTCAGGAACTCACGGCAGATCGGCAACATCGCCATCGGCTTCGGCATTCTGTTCTCCGGCCTGCTGAACATGACTTCGGCGGTCACCGTCCTGACGGAATCCGATTTCATCACATCGCTCTTCCGGGGGCTGGGTGAGAACCCGCTGATCGGATACATCACAGGCGCGGGCGTGGCGTTCGTGCTGCAGAGCTCCTCGGCGGCGATCGGTATCCTGCAGGCTTTCTCGCAGTCGGGACTGCTGACCTTCAAGGCGGTCTACCCGGTCATCGTCGGCATCTACCTGGGTGACTGCGTGACCACCGCGATCGTCTGCTGGATCGGCGCAAAGGCCGACGCCAGGCGGATCGGCATCGTGAACATCCTGTTCAACTTCGGCAAGACGGTCCTGGTCCTCGCAGGTGTCGGCATCGCCCATTCGCTGGGCCTGATCAATGACCTGTGGGATCTCACCGTCAATTCCGGCATCATCGCAAACGCCAACTCCATCTTCAATCTCGCAAGTGCGGCGCTCCTGTTTCCCACGCTGCCGCTGCTTGAGAAGCTGGGCAGACGGCTCGTACCGGACGATGTCGTTCCGGACAACAAGTACAAAGAGAAGCTGGACGCTCTGAGTCCCGCGTTCTTCCGCTCGCCGGCCCTGGCCCTTCGCAGCTGCTACAACCTGCTGCTCACGCAGGTGCGTGTCTCCAGGAGCAATATCGAGAAGGCTTTCTCCCTGTTTGACAGATTTGACACGGCGGTCTACGACGAGATCATGGAGGAAGAGGAGAACATCGACCTGATGACGGATGCGCTCAGCAAATACATGGTGGAGCTCCTGCCTTTCCTGGAGAGCCAGGAGACGCTGAACATCCTGAACCAGTACTACAAGGTCGTGACGGAATTCGAGCGTCTGGGCGACCACGCCGTCAATATCGCGGAGAACGCCGCGGAGATGTCCGCGAACCAGAAGCAGTTCTCTGAGACAGCCTCCCACCAGCTGCATGTGCTGGAGGAACTTCTGCAGGAAGTTCTCGAGAACACGGAGCGCGCCTTTGAGAAGCGCGACGTCGACGCCGCCTTCCGGATCGAGCCTCTGGACGAGGTCGTCAGCGACATGATCAACACCATGAAGATGCAGCATCTGGACCGGATGGGCAGAGGCGAGTGCAACATCTATGCCGACGCCAACTTTGAGAACCTGATGACGGATCTCCGCAGGATCGCGGCGGTCTGCACGAATGTCGGCCAGGCGATCATGATTCGCGTGAACCCGGACCTGCAGGAGCAGGAGCACGGATACTTCTCGGAGCTGCACAGCGGCCGCAACGAGGAGTTCAACAGACAGTACAACCAGGCATACGAGCGCTACTTCGGAAAGATCGGCGACAGGGCGGCGGGGTGACCGCCGCATGCGCGCAGCGCTTTGTACCATAAATGGGGATGAAAGAGAGAGGGCATCTGCCGCGGCAGATGCCCTCTCTCTGTATGCGCCTCAGGGCGCGTTATGATCTTTTAAGAGGCCGGATCAGAGCACATCGTTGTAGCGCACGTAGCCGGGGCGCTCCTCGGTGCCGATGATCTCTTTGGTGCGGATGACCTTCGCGTACTTGTCGACGACCTGCTTCTCGAGGTGGACGCCTTCGCCGATCTCGGAGTAGGCGCTGATCACGCAGTCGCGGAGCACTGCGCCGGGAGCGATCTTGACGTTGCGGCCGACGATGCAGTTCTCGACGGTGCCGGCGATCTCACAGCCGTTGGAGACCATGGAGTTCTTCACGCTGGCGCCGCTGAAGTACTGGGACGGGCAGGAGTCGTTGGTACGGGTGTAGATGGGCCATCCGGGAAGGAACAGGCTGTCCGCCTCATCCTTGTCCAGGAGACGCATGTTGCAGTCGAAGTAGGCGCGAAGACCGGTGATCGGTCCGAAGAAGCCCTTGTGCTCCACTGCACGGACGTCCAGATCGCCGCAGAAGTGGCTGACGGCCTGCACGAGGGTGTAGGTGGAGGAGATCTTCGATGCCTTCTCGATCAGGTCTAGGAGGAGATCCTTCTTCATGACATAGGAGCCGGTGAAGATGTTGGCGACGTCCTCATCGCTCAGGTTCTGCACGATGGAAGTGACCTTCTTGTCCGCGCCGAAGTTGACGACTTCGCAGGTGGCGTAGCCGGTCTTGGCGTTCTCGACGGTGTGGTAGAGGAGCGTGATGTCCGCGCCGGAATCCACGTGCTTCTGAAGCAGCTCGCCGAAATCTTCCACGAAGACCATACAGCTGGGAGCGATCACGACGTACTCCTCGCTCATGCGGCGGATATACTCCGCGTTGCGGCGAAGCGCGTTCAGGTTCGTGTTGTAGATCTCCGCGGAGGTCTCATCCGAAGGGAAGAAGAGCTGGATCCTGCCGCGCTTGGAGTTGATGTTGTAGTGACGGCCTCTGCCGACATGCTCGACCAGGGAATACGGCTTGCTGCTGATGTAGACCTGGATCCTGTCGATGCCGCTGTTGCTCAGGCTGGAGATCGGGAAGTCGATGACTCTGTATCTGCCGAGGAAGGAAAACGCGCCGATCGGGCGGTGATCCTGCATGCCCTCTACCTTATAATCGGGGGACGATGTGATGATACCGAATGCTTTTGCCATTGTTCTTACCTCCGTTAAACATCCTGGGCGACAAGAAGGATCTCCTTCGAGTCGGCACTACCGACGACCGCGCCTTCACCGATGGAGACGCCGTCCGCGACGAGCGCGCGTGTCACGACCGCACCGGGAGCGACCTTCACGCCGGGCATCAGGACAGTGTCGATGACCTTCGCGCCTTCGCCGATCTCCACGCCGGTGAAGATGACGCTGTTCTTGACGAGGCCCTTGATGATGCAGCCCTGTGTGATGTAGGCGCGGTCGATCTCCGCATCCTTGCCGATATAGGCGGGAAGCGCGGCGGTGTCTTCCGTGTAGATCTTCCAGGTGGGATCATCGAGGTTCAGCGTGTTCTCGGGATCGAGAAGGTCCATGTTGGCTTCCCAGAGGGAATCGATGGTTCCGACATCCTTCCAGTA
>DFIR01000038.1 GCA_002372815.1 Lachnospiraceae bacterium UBA3692 | reverse complement strand
CGATCTCATCGATGTCGCGGATGGGGCCGTCGAGGACGATGCCGGCGATCTTCTTCTCGAGATACAGATAAGCCATCATGACTTCACCCATCAGAGCGCGGGTGGTGTCTTCTTCGTTGGAGACGACCAGGACGTCACCTTCCTGGCAGTAGTTCAGGGCTGCGTGCAGGGCCAGGTTGTCGCCCGCGCGGCACTTGACGGTGAAAGCAGGGCCGACCATCATCTGGTCCTTCGGGCTGCTGACAAGGTGGATCCTGGGATTCATGGCGCAGTTCCTGCCCATGCAGTCCGCTGTGTTGGACGCAGGGATCGTCTTGAACTGCATCATCACATCGTGATCAGGCATTCTTCTCTGCAGGTAGATTCTCTTTCCGACTGACATACTTACCTCCTTCTGTATCCCCCATTTTGTTTTCCGAAAGGGTTTGTTTGTTTCTGGATTTATGATATGCTATAGCCACTGACAAATCAAACGGAGCGTTTTTGTGATTTTTACAAATTTATTTTGTAGAGCAAGTATCCCTCAGAGCACAAATAAAGCTCCGCATCTCTGCGGAGCGGAAAGGACCGTATCATGAGCGACCGCCAGGAAAAACAGCAGGGAAACTGTCTCCCGATGGATATCATCAGCCTGTACTATTTCTCCGAACTGGCGAAGGAGCCCCATATGACGCGCACGGCGGCGCGCCTCTTCATCTCCCAGCAGACGCTCAGCAACCATATCCAGCGTCTGGAACGTCAGCTGGGATGCCAGCTCTTCGAGAGAAAACCTTCCCTCACCCTGACCTACGCCGGGGAGCAGGTCCTTGTCTTCGCGAAGCGTGTGCTCCGCGAGCAGGTCAACCTGCAGGATATCCTCGCAGACGTGCAGGACCAGCGGCGGGGCTGCATCCGGTTCGGCGCCAGCACGCTCCGCATGAACGCCTGCCTTCCTTACATTCTCCCCATCTTCTCGGAGGAGTATCCGCAGGTCGAACTGGAGATCTTCGACCGCAACTCCCAGGTGCTCGAGCCTCTGATCGCATCCGGGGAGCTGGACTACGCGCTGGTCGCCGGCAAGGAATACGCGGACCCGGAACAGGCGCCGGATCTCTGCCGGGAACTGCTGCTCCGGGACCCGGTCTTCCTGTGCGTCACGGATGCGGTCCTGCAGCGCTATCTGGGCGACCGCGCCGCAGCCGCCGTGGAAGCCTCCCGGAACGGGGCTGCGCTCCGGATGTTCGCCGACGTCCCCTTCCTGATGTTCGACAACCGCCTCGGCAAACGCATCATGCGCCGATTCGAGGAGGCAGGGGTGCGCCCGCGGACATATATCCGGGCGCCTTACACGCAGGCCATCACCCGGATCGGCCTGCAGGGCACCGCCGCCTTCTTCAGCACCGGCGTCATTCTCTCTTCTTTTAAAGAAGAGATACCGGATGACCTGCACGTCTTCCCCCTCCTGAAAGGCGAGGAACAGCTGTACCAGGAGATCTATCTCCTTCGCAGCCGCAGCCGCTACACTCCCGCCTACGCAGCCAGGTTCCTGGACCTGCTGCGCGAATGCTTCCGGGAGATCAAGCTGGAACACAATGAGACATAATGATACAGCGGGGAGACAGGTGCCTGTTCCTGTCTCCCCGCTGCAATGCGGACTCTTTTACATTTTTATACAAAGAACGCCGGTGCCGCCGGTCTGGTATAATTCTGCTCGAGCATCCCGACATGCGAGAGAAAAGCCGGATCCTCAAAATGCCTGGCCTTCTTCGGACAGAGCCGGACACACGCCTGGCACTTGATGCAGATGCCGGTCGTCGACGCCGGATCCTCCGCCGGGATCGACCCCATGGGACATACGCCGGCGCACACGCCGCAGCGGTCACATTTCTCAAGGTCCGTGACCGGCTTCGCCTTCAGGAACTTCGCAGGCTGCCCGTCTGTCCCCAGCGGCGTGTAGTACGGTGCGACCGGTGTGCGCGCTTCCGCAAGCGGCCGGATCTGCGCCATCTGTGCCACCTGCGCCGGCTCTGCCATCTGTGCCGGCTCTGCCTTCCCGTCACTCTCCGCTCCCAGACAGGCAGCGGCAGCGTCCGCCCACGCATCCAGCGCAGCCAGGTCCTCTTCATCCGGCCTGCCCGGCGCGAGCATCTCACTGAAAACATGCCGGCAGACCATCGCAGCCCCCGCCATCGGCTCAAACCCATTCGCTTCCAGCACTTCCAGAAGCTCCGCCAGGGAGCTGTCATAGGACCTGTTGCCGAACGTCACAATGCCTAGCGCCTTCGTTCCCTCTCCATGCAGGAGCCTCTGCAGCTCCGGCAGGAATTTATTCGGCACCCGGCCCGCATAGGTCGGCGTCCCCACAACTGCCACATCCTCCGGCCCGAAGGAACAGACCTCCGTCCGCGCTTTCGGCAGCGTCAGGTCGATCGCTTCTACAGGAATCCCCAGCTTCCCGGAGAGCCTCTCCGCCGCCCGCAGGACCACCCGGCCGGTACTTCCGGCAGGACTGAAGTAAACTGCCCAGATCTTGTTCATAGTGCCCCTCCTTATTTCATTTATAATTCTATCCTAACACCCGCCGGGTACCCTAACAAGGACAATCGCCCGCCGTCTTCATACGATCATTTATGAGTATTATGGTACAATAGTATGAAAACAATAAGGAGTGAACAGAAATGAATATCTGGCTCGCAAGACACGGACAGACCGACTTGAACAGGAAACATCTGATGCAGGGGCGGACGGACCAGCCGCTGAACGAGACCGGCCTGGCGCAGGCCCGGGAGATGCGTCGGAAACTGGAGGCGGAGAACCCTTCGCTGCAGTTCAACGCCGTTTTCGCCAGCCCTCTGCAGCGGGCTGTTGTGACCGGAAGCATTCTCGCCGCTGTCGATCCGCAGCAGATCCGCCTCGACGACCGCCTCATCGAGGCAGACTTCGGAAAATATGAGCGCCAGAAATACTACCTGCTCAGCCCGGCCATGTCCGCCTACTGGATGATGCCGGAGCGTTTTCCCGCCCCTGAAACTGTGGAGACCGTCGCTTCCATGACCGGCCGGGCCAGCAGCTTCCTGCAGGACCTGGAACAGGAGGGATTCCGGGAAGGCTGGGGCAACGTGCTCGTGGCCTGCCACGGCGGCATCCTCCGCTCCCTCTGCGGCTACATGGAGGACCATGCAAACGGCCTCCTCTGGCGCCCCAAGCCACACAACTGTGAAGTGCGCGTCTACAGCTCGCTTCCGGGCGAGGTCCCCGGCCAGGTGTGTCATAATCGCGTAAAGTGGTACAGCCTGAAGGGGTGATGTTGAAGGGTTGATGTGACTCGTGCAGGGGGCTTTCGTTTCTGGGAAGATAGGCAGGGAGGCAGTGCAGACCTGTCTGAACGGCTGTCTGATTAGGGTTTTAGACAGCAGGGTGGACAGTTTCCTCTTTCTAGCTGTTTATCCTGCTGTCTATCTTGCCTTCCGCACAGCATGATGGACAGCTTCATCTTTCCACCTGTCTATCCTGCTGTCTATCTTGCCTTCCGCACAGCCGGATCGACAGTTTTCTCTTTTTAACTGTCTATTCTGCTGTCTATCTTGCCTTCCGCACAGCAAGATAGACAGCTTCATCTTTCCACCTGTCTATCCCGCTGTCTATCTTGCCTTCCGCACAGCATGATAGACAGCTTCATCTTTTCACCTGTCTATCCTGCTGTCTATCTTGCCTTCCGCACAGCATGATAGACAGCTTCATCTTTCCACCTGTCTATCCTGCTGTCTATCTTGCCTTCCGCACAGCATGATAGACAGCTTCATCTTTCCACCTGTCTATTCTGCTGTCTATCTTGCCTTCCGCACAGCATGATAGACAGCTTCATCTTTCCACCTGTCTATCCTGCTGTCTATCTTGCCTTCCGCACAGCATGATAGACAGCTTCATCTTTCCACCTGTCTATCCTGCTGTCTATCTTGCCTTCCGCACAGCATGATAGACAGCTTCATCTTTTCACCTGTCTATCTTGCCTTCTAGACAGGCGGATCGACAGGTCAGCCCCATACTTTGCCAGCTTATTTATCCAAGACAAGAAATAAACATCCCTACAAAGGTTTCCAGAAATTCCTTTCCCAACCTATTTATCCAAGCCGAAATATAAACACTTCCACAAAAAGAGGGCCATCGCAGCATACGATAGCCCTCTTCTACTCTCATATAACAGAAATTACAGCTGTACTTCCACAGTGCGGCCTGTGCGCTGATACTGATAGTACCGAACGCCTGCTGCGTCAAACATGCGCTTGCTGGCGACGGTCGCTTCGGAATCGGCATACTTGTCGCTGTCGTAGACTACTGTGCGGATCCCCGCCTGGATGATGGCCTTGGCGCACTCATTGCAGGGGAACAGGGAGACATACAGTGTCGATCCCTCCAGGGTACCTCCGCGGAAATTCAGGATGGCGTTGAGCTCGCTGTGCACGACGAAGGGATACTTGGTCTCCAGCGCATCTCCTTCTCTCGCCCAGGGGAACTCGTCGTCCGAGCAGCCCTTCGGCAGCCCGTTATAGCCCATGGAGAGGATCTTGTGGTCGCTGCTGACGATGCAGGACCCGACCTGCGTGTTCGGATCCTTGGAACGCATCCCTGACAGCTGCGCCACGCCCATGAAATACTCGTCCCAGGTAATGTAGTCTTTCCTCTTCCTGATCTTCGTCATAACATACCTACCCCAAAAACGCAGTGACAGCTTGCGCAGCAAGCTGCGAAAACAGGCTCAACATGCGTGGTGACAGACTGCGCAGCAGGCTGCGAAAGCAGGCTCAACATGCGTGGTGACAGACTGCGCAGCAGGCTGCGAAAGCAGGCTCACAATGATAAACGGACGCTGGCGCCTGCTTTTGGCGCCTGCTTTTGGCGCCTGCTTTTTACTTCGTCCCGAAAATTCTGTCTCCGGCGTCGCCGAGGCCGGGGACGATGTAGCCGTGGTCATTGAGGTGGTCGTCAAGGGCGCCGACGACGAGGTCCACGTCGGGATGTGCTTCCGTGAAGGCCTTGATGCCTTCCGGGGCGGCGATGATGCACAGGAAGTGAAGCTTCTTGCAGCCGTGGTCCTTCAGCATCTGGACGGCTGCGATGGCGCTGCCGCCGGTGGCCAGCATCGGGTCGACGACGAAGACTTCTCTCTCGCTGCTGTCAGCAGGGAGCTTGCAGAAATACTCGACCGGCTCCAGGGTCTCCGGATCGCGGTAGAGGCCGATGTGACCCACCTTCGCGGCGGGGATCATCGTGAGCATGCCCTCGACCATGCCGAGGCCTGCGCGCAGGATCGGCACGACGGCCAGCTTCCTGCCCTTGAGTTCCTTCGCGGTCGTGCGGCAGATCGGGGTCTCGATCTCCACGTCCGCCAGTTCCAGGTCCCTGGTCGCCTCATAGCATTCCAGCATGGCGATCTCGCTGACGTTCTCGCGAAATTCCTTTGTGCCGGTGGAGGTGCGGCGGATGATGCCGATCTTATGTGCGATGAGCGGGTGGTCCATGATGGTGACTTTAGCCATGTCTGTATTCCTTTCTGTACTGTATGATTAAGAACGATTAAGACTGTAAATCTGCCTTCTCTGATGGATATTTTACTGCGGAGGAGGTCAGCCTTCAATAGCTGCCACTCTTCTCGCGTGCTTTTCCTCACCGGAGAAAGGTGTGTCCAGGAATGCGTCGACGACGTCCATCGCCACATTCTCGCCGATCACGCCGGCTCCCATCGCAAGGATGTTCGCATTGTTGTGCAAGCGTGTCAGCTTCGCGCAGGTCACGTCGGTGCAGAGGCCGCAGCGGATTCCGGGGACTTTATTGGCAGCGATCGAGATCCCGATGCCGGTCGTGCAGATCAGGATGCCCCTGTCGCAGGTCCCGTCCGCCACCGCATGGGCGACAGCCTTCGCATAGACAGGATAATCGCAGGAAGTCCTGTCATAGCATCCGTAGTCCTTATAGGCGAGCCCGCGCTCCTCAAGGTGCCTGATCACCGCCTCCTTCAGTCCAAAACCGCCGTGATCCGATCCGATCCCGATCATCTTCATCCTCCCTTTCTTTCTGTTGGCCCGCAGTTACACTTTCACGACCCTGTGTCCGGCCGCTTTGATCAGGCGGTTCATGATCGCCTGCCCGATACCTTCCGCCGCGTCCTGTTCAAAACTCCCGTCCGCAAACGATTCCGAAAACAGCACCTCCGCCCCCTCTTCGTCGAATTCCCGAAGGATCCGGAACAGGGAATGCGCCACGGTCTCCTCGTCGGCCCGGCTTCCGGCGCTTCTCACGACATCCGCCTGATAGGCGCCGACGGTCTCATCCGTGCAGATCACGCCGGTCTTCCTGCCGGCTCCTCCGCACCGCTCCGTCTGCTCGTTGATGTAGCGGATCACCGCCTCCCGGCGTCCTTCCACGATCGTCAGGATCCCTTTCGGCGCGTAGTGCCGGTACTTCATTCCCGGCGCCTTCGGGGGCGCCGCGGCGTCCATGCCGAGCATACCCGGATCCTGGCCGACTTCGCCCAGGACTGACTGCAGCATGTCCTGTGTGATGCGCCCGGGGCGCAGGATCATCGGCGCCTTCTCCGGCAGTTCGGAGAGGTCGATGATCGTGGATTCCAGTCCGATCCCGACTTCTCCTCCGTCGATGATCATCTCCACGCGGCCGTCCAGGTCCTCCCGGCAGTATCTCGCGATCGTCGGGCTCGGCCGTCCGCTGCGGTTCGCGCTGGGCGCCGCAATATACCCGCCGCCTGCCCGGATCAGCTCCTGCGCGATCCGGTTCGAGGGAAAACGCACCGCGACGGTATTCAGTCCCCCTGTCGTCTCCGCGGGAACAGAGGCTTTCTTCTTCAGAATCATCGTCAGCGGGCCGGGCCAGAAGGCTTCAGCCAGCTTCCAGGCCTCCTGCGGGATGTCGTCCGCGATCCCCCGGAGTGCCTCCGCCTCGCAGATATGTACGATCAGCGGGTTGTCGGAAGGTCTTCCTTTTGCTTCATAGATCTTTCTGGAGGACGCGGGATTCAGCGCGTCTCCGCCGAGGCCATAGACCGTCTCCGTGGGAAAAGCCACCAGACCGCCCTCCCGGAGGATCCGCCCGGCCTCTGCGATCGCGTCCCCGTCGATCCGGTCCTCCGTCATTTCTGCATAGATCGTTTTCATGTATTCTCCATCAGCGATTTACATATTCCCCGATCACGTCCCAGATGTCCGGCGTCTCCATGCCGAGCTTCCATTCCGCGACGCCCGCGATACCGTAGCTCTCCGCAGCCGCCAGCTTCATGCCGATCGATTCGGCGTCCTCCAGCCACACCTGGTAGAGGATGCCGTTCTCTTCACCTTCTGCGTAATTCTGTCCTTCGTTGTTGCCCCAGCGGACCGTGAGCCCGTGCTCCTGCACGAACGCCTGTGCATCCGCCATGCCGCATGCGAACGAATCGACGCCGTCCGGCCCGGAGCTCCAAACTCTCGTGTAGAACGGCATGCCGTTGATCAGCCGCTCCGCCGGCACTTCCTTCATAGCTTCCGTGATCCCGTAATCCACGTATCCGATGGAGGCGACGCTGCCGGGCTCCCCGCTTCCCGCGAAGTGCTCGTCGTATCCCATGATCACCACGTAGTCGGCATACCACGCCTGCTCCTCGAGGTCATAGAAATCATTGAACCCGTACGGCACATAGTTGTCGATGGACAGGAACAGCTTCTGCCTTCTGCAGGCGATGGACAGTTCGCGCACGAACTGGACGAAGTTCTCTCCGTCCTCCGCCCCGAGGCTCTCGAAGTCCAGGTTGATCCCGTCGCACCCGGATGTGCGCGCCGCCCGCAAGGCGGCATCGATCACGTTCCCGCGCGTCTCTCTGGTCGCAAGGAACTCGCTCATCACCACGCCGGTGTTGAAGTTGTCCAGAACGGCCCACACCTGGATGTCCCGGTCGTGCGCCCACTTCACATACTTCGCGCTCGAGATGTCGCTGACCGAGCCGTTCTCGTCGGTCACCGTCAGCCACGTCGGCGCCAGCACATTGATCGACTTCGTGTTCTCCATGAGGCCTTCGATCAGGTCATTGCCGGCCTCCACGGAGACCGCGTTCCAGGCCATGTTGACCTTGCCTCCCATCGTCAGATGCGAGGGCTCCTCCTCCGAATAAGTCGTGACCGGCTCTCTCTTCTTCTCCTGGAAATTTCCGATCGTCTTGGATTCGAGATATCCGATCATCGCGTCCGGCGTGATGACGCGGATCCAGTCGTCCAGGTCCTGAATGACGACCAGCTCTTCTCCCGCCTCAACGTCATCCACCACGAGGCTCTTGATCCCGCCGAATTCCCGGATCTGTGTGGACTCCTCGCAGACGACCGTTGTCTGGTCCGGCCACTCCGTGTACATCCGGATGCGGTTCGGCTCCTCAAACGCTTCATATTCAAAATTGGCGAAACGCTGGACGAAATCCAGCGCCAGATACAGCGTTCCGTCGACTTCCGCTGCCGGCATGTATTCCTCTGTCGTCACCTTCCCGTCCGCATCGGTCCAGGTCTTCGTGTTCACTTCCGTCGCGATCTGGTCCTCCGCCAGGCAGTAGACCAGCACACCGTCCGCAGCCCCGTAATAGAACCGCTCATTGAACATCTCGCGGACCGTCTGATACTCCATATAGCAGGCGCCGTCGATCTTTCTGGCGTGCAGATCGGAAAAAGCGTCGTTCAGGATGATCGGATAGTCATCCTCTCCCGTGACTCCGTACAGCGCATCGAGATCCGACCGCTCGGACGAATACGCGAACTCTCTCTCGTACAGGATATAGAACGCTGTCCCCAGACATACGATCAGGATCAGGATCAGGAGTTTCGGCAATACTTTCTTCATATAATTCTCCGTGAATTCTCCGTGTATTCCTTTTTGCCAGTTCTTCTTCCTGCCATTATAGCAAAGGGAGGTCATTCCGACAAACGGAAACGCACGTCCTGCCGTAACGGGTCCACACAGGAACATATCCGGCACAAAAGGGCAGAAATGGTCCCCGTCGAAAGCAGCGTCACAGCGAAGTCTAACGCAACTGAAGCTTTCGGCGGGGATATCGATGTGTTTACAGATATGATGAAGACTGGACGTGAGAAGCGGGCTCCGGTCCGTGCAGTAGACAGGGAGCTCCGCTGCAGAATCATAGGGTATCGTGCCGCTGGAAGAAGGTTTCCGTGGGATCTCCCCCGCTGCGGCCCGATCGTTCGCGCTATTTTGTAAAACCGCTGCAGGGATCTCGAGAGTGCCCTGTCCGGGAGTTGTGACGCGGCCGTCCAGGAGTCTCTGTCCATCTCATCGCGCGGAAGCAGCGGCGTGTCCGCGCTTGTGTTCTTTTCTGTTGCTGTCCCGGCAGGATCCCTTACTCCCGCAGAGGACCGGTTGCCTCCTTTCCTCGTATTCGCCATCCGGTTTTACGGTATCATCATATTCCCGAAACGATTTTGTTTCAACGTATATACACACCGAAAATTACGCAATATACGTATTTCGTGTTTTTCGTCACCTGCAGGCCCGGTATCGCACTTCTTTCACATTTTTATTTGGAAGAAATGCATCGGCAGCGCGATTGACGAATTGCCCGCGCGCTGTAAAATATTGTCTAGGATCATTACAGGATGCGGAGGATACGATTTGAACATCGAAAGGATCAATGAAAACCAGATACGCTGCACACTGACCAAAGAGGACCTCGAAAGCCGCGGGCTCAGCCTGAGTGAGCTCGCCTACGGCACCGACAAGGCGCGGAGGCTGTTCCGGGACATGATGGAACAGGCCGCGGTCCAGCTGGACTTCCGGGTAGACGGGATGCCCCTCATGATCGAAGCTGTTCCGCTCCGGGACAGCATTCTTCTGATCATCACGCGCGTCACCAACCCGGAGGAATTCGACGCCCGGCTGGCTTCTTTTGCCCCGTCGATCCACCAGGAGGCACAGACCGCTCCGGACGCGCCTGCGGGAGACGACACAGGCTTCGACCGCCTCTTCGAGAACATCCGCCGCAAGACCGCGCGGCTCCTGAACGATATGCACCAGGAGAGCACGCAGGCAGGCTCCTCGCGGCCTTCTGCCGGCCTGTCCCGGGATGCGCGCGGATCGGATGCAGTTCCTGACAGTACCGCGCCCGCAGCTGACGGCCCGTCCGGCGCTGCACCTTCTTCCGGCTCTGCGGACCATCCGGCACCGTCTTCCGCAGGCGGCCGCCGCGGCGGTCACACACAGGAAGAGGAGCCCCGCGGCGCTGCGCCCGTCGTCGTCTACGCCTTCGACAGCGTGCTCGATGCCATGAACGCCGCAGGAAGCATCGCAGGGATCTTCCAGGGCGACAGCAGTTTCTACCGCGAGCCCGACGGCAGCCGCTACTATCTCGTCCTGCGCATGCCCGAGATCCGCTCCGACCGGCCCGGACACGGCCTCAGTATCCTGACCGCCGTCTCCGAACACGCGGAGCCTCTGCCCATGTCTTCCGCGAGGGAACGGTACCTGCAGGAGCACTGCGAGCTCATCCGCGGCAGTGACGCGGTGGCCTATCTTTCTTTTTCCGGACAGTGACGTAAAGCTTTTCGGAAGGGCGTTTGTTAGGACAAACAAACAATTGTTTTAGCCAATTAATATCTGCGCTTTTTAAAGTACAATCCCATTTCTCCATTGCTTTTTAGGGGGGGCGATGCTAGTATGGGAATAAGCTAGAGTTGCTGTGCTAAGGATGTTCCGGGGTGCGGTAAACCGCTGCAAATTCAACAGGAGGAAACATAGAATGGCAAGAAAATTCAAAACCATGGATGGTAACGAAGCCGCGGCACATGCGTCTTACGCATATACCGAAGTCGCTACTATCTACCCCATCACGCCTTCGTCCGTCATGCCTGAGCATGTCGACGAGTGGGCAACTGCCGGAAGGAAGAATATCTTCGGGCAGACGGTGCAGGTCACGGAAATGCAGTCCGAAGCCGGTGCTGCAGGTGCTGTGCACGGTTCCATCGCTGCTGGTGCGATGACCTCCACATTCACCGCCTCCCAGGGTCTGCTTCTTATGATCCCCAACCTCTACAAACTGGCCGGTGAGAACCTGCCTGCAGTTATCAACGTTTCCGCACGCTGCGTCGCTTCCCATGCTCTGAACATCTTCGGTGATCACTCCGATGTGTACGCATGTCGTCAGACCGGCTGTGCAATGCTCTGCGAGTCCAGCGTGCAGGAAGTCATGGATCTGACCCCTGTCGCATATTGCGCGGCTTACAAGGGCAGGCTTCCTTTCATCAACTTCTTCGACGGTTTCCGTACCTCCCACGAGATTCAGA
>DFIR01000003.1:3317-73994 GCA_002372815.1 Lachnospiraceae bacterium UBA3692 | reverse complement strand
TTGTTATATTTCCATCCGGAGGCTCAGTCCCCCGGTTTTGGACAAATAAAAAAGCCGGAGCTGCCTACACACCCACTGCGGGTGTGAAGACAACTCCGGCTATTTGGTATCTCGGTATATCGGATCCGTTGCTCGGTAGCTTGCCCTGGTACGGATAATACGGGCTGGAACTGCCTGGGAAGACCCATGGCCCATCAGCCCGGAGCACAGGACTTATTCCTGCGGGGCTCTCCGTCGTCTTGATCGAAAACTCTTATGGTGCATTTTCACGGAGACGACCGTGTTGCACTTGGCACATTTTATACTGATGAACCCGTCCGTACTTGTGCTCATATCGAACAGGCGCTGTTTACAGCAGGGGCATTTTACAGTGATGGCCTCTGCCTTCTCCTCCGTGACCGCCACTTATCCTTCTTCCCTTTCCTGTCATATCCCATAAGGGCTCCTGTGATTGTCATATGTGTATGGGGACTTATATCCCGGATCGATCTCCGGCTCCTCCTTCTTCGGTATCACAACGATGCCTACATTCGCCTTCGCCTCTTCCTCCGTGCGGTACAGCCTGCTCTCCCTGACAGTGATCCAGCAATGATGGGAAAGCGCCACTGTATAGAAGTCTCCGCTTCTTTTGGCGATGCTCACCGGCGTGACACGCAGATTGTTCTCAATGATATAAGCCCTGTCTCCTTCCTGATAAGCCATTCAGACCGCGATCCCTCTCCGGATGTAGATCGTGCCCTCCTTCGGATCCACCGGGCTGATGAGGCCGCACCTCTTCATGTGGACGAAAGCTGCCGCGTCCGAAACACCGTATGTCTCCGCGATCGTCTCTCCGATCCTCTTGAGATCGATAAACCAGTGCCGGAGCCGGTAGTAGGGATCGAGGTGAGGGCGGATAAAAATCCCGTCAGGATGGCCTGCCTTCCTGTTGAGCTCCTGCACAAAAGGAACGAAGGACTGCCTCGGCATAAGAAGCGCGGCTCCGTATACATTCGCCTGGTGTTCCATGAAGTCCTGGTCCGTCCACTTCCGGTTCTCGTGCTTATCCGCTCCGATCACCGTGCTGCGGCACATGACCTTGTCCATGAAGTTCCCGCGTCTCCCGCTCCTGGCCGCAATCACATCCTGGCCGCAGAAAAACGGATAGTGCATGCAGTAGTGTCCCGCCTCATGGCATGTGGTAAAGGCCGTGTAACTGTCATCCCTGGTGATCACGCCCTGGTCGATAATGATCGTGCCGGCAGCGAACTCCTTCTCTACCCTGGCGCCGTTTTCCATGACCGTGATCATGGCATCCTTAAAGACAGTCACGCCGCTGATCTCCGCGCCGGGAACCACGAACCGGATGTCCTGCACATCCACAGGAGCCTCCAGATAGGACTCCACAAAGTGCATGAAGTTCAGCTTCCCCGGAACCTTCAGAAGTTCCGGATTATAATCCCTGATCTGCGCCTCCGCGTAGGCCATGACCTCGAGGTCCGTGACGACCGGCGTGCCGTCATACTTCCTGTTGGGGCAGACGAATTCAATCATCTTCTCACTTCTCCTTTGTCTTGATATACCTGATGAAGTCTTTCCAGTCGTCGTCGTTTACAACGCCCTTCTTTGTCATCCGCAGGGCGTACCTTGCCATCTCCCCTGCCTCCGAGTACATCATGGTGTCCTCCAGGTCCCTGGGGATCCGGCTGTTCTCCCTGGCTGCGAGGTCATACATCAGCGCGACGTCTTCCTCCGTGAGATCCAGGAAGGCGATCAGCTTCTGTGTCTTCTCCTCGTCATAGGGCTTCCGGCGTCCCTGCTCCACATCACTTACAAAGCTGACGGAAACGCCCAGCTCCTCCGCGATGTCCTTCAGGGTCAGCTCCCTCCGGTCAGCGATCCGCTTCGACCTCAGGAACTGTCCGTACCGCATGTTCTTCTCCTGCATGGTCCACCTTCTTTCCGTTGTTACGCAGATTCGTCCAGTTTTGGGTATATGAGGGTAAAGTAAACCGCCTTGCCAAAATCGAACGTTTGTTCTGTACTTTCGTAACTTTACTGTAACACCTGTCGTTCTATTTGGCAAGACGGAAATCGAACATATTTTCGATTTTTATAATAGGCATTCGGAGCCCTAGCTGTTAACGTCTTTCGTTCTTTGTCGTTTCAATTTCATCCTTGCTCGCCGGAAGGACTACACTAATCCTTCCATCCGCATTCTTCACGAATGTTGTTCCCTTTGGTAAGACGGTTCCGATTGTCGGCGCCTCAAAGCCTGAATGCCTTTTTTTAAATGAACTGTAGAAAATCTTACCTTGGACGTTGGAGCACGCGTCAATCAGCTCATCGATCTGCGCGTTTGTCATCTTCCTTAGGATCTTCTCTTTCTCCGCCTTTGACGGATACGCTTTCTGAAAATAGTTCAGGATCGCCCATCTCCTACAAATATCCGGTGTAGACGTTGTGTGGTACTCTATCACATCCTCTCGAGTAAACGCACCGTCCTTCCCCCAGGAGGTATCAGCAATAAACTCCGTCAGCATTGACTCGTACCGCTCAGCATGTTCCGGGTGCACTACAAAGATATATGAGCGCTGGACTCCTCTATGAAAGGTGAGTACAAAAAGATCCGCGTCGCAAACATGCTCTTTGATCTGGGCCTTGGTCTGTTCCCATTCGTCTTTGGCTCTTCTCCCCCGGTGACAATAAAAGACTACATCTTTTCCACCGTAGTAGTACTGGGCGACTTCTTCCGGAAGAACATACTTTTCACTGCTTTTGTTCCGTGATGACTTTTTGTATGTGATTCCGTTATCTGGATCTGCGAACACTAGATCAACAGTGCGGAAAGATCTCTTGCTGTATTCAAACCATGACCGACGATTCCAGGCTCTCTTCATCGGGCTTGTCTGATCAGTATTCAGCGGCTTATCGAAAAATATGGCATTCGGAATTAATCCCGCTTCCTGTATCATTTGAACCGTTCGATCCATTTGTCCGGAGCGTTCTGCAATTGCCCTTAAGCTATCGTAGACAACCGGATCATAGTTTCTTTCGGAGTCCTTCTCCAGATACGCCGTTTTATTTCCGTCAGAGGAACCGTCATTATCAGTCAGATACCAGTTAACGCCGATCCGGAACCCGTGCTGCGCAAGGAAACGCAGCAGACCATATTTTCCATAATCTCCTATATCACAGACATATTGGTTTTTCATGACTTCAGCGTTCCTCTGTATGTTGTAATGGGATGTCGTTAATATGTACTATTCTATTGCCATCTTTTCGATGAGGTCATGCAGACTCTTGTCATGTTGCTCCTGTGAGATGGCTCTTCTCTCCAAGAACAAATCGGTTGAAGTAGCATAGTACCGCTCTTCTCACCACTAGAGTAACTCCTATGGAATTACCTCTAGAGGATATAACCTATACCTGTCTATAGTAATTCATTACGATGGTTTAATTATTTTAATTCGTAGACCAGAACCCCCTCTCGATTTCAACGTTGTATAGCCCGTAAAATGGCAATGTTTCCGGAGGATCATACCATCCTAAAGGTACTCCAACCCAATCCACATAACTCTGGGGTAGATTATCCACTAAACACCCCGGCAGAAATAGAATAAATGTTTTGCTCTCTTCGATCCCGTAAGGAGAACTAGGGATTATTCTAAGGCCATCTTCAAAGCGTTCTTCCTTAGGCCCATCAATATTTAAATAATCGAGCTTCATAACATAAGTGTAGTCATCCACTTTTTCATCTATTATAAAGCGGCCGCTGAACTCACATAACTCCTCTGTACCATTTGGATAACCATCACCGCGCTTTCCTTCTCCATCAGACCAATCGTAATAACGTCCGGTAAATAATCCGTCTTCTTCGAATGTAACAGTTGTATTCCAAGCACCTGATCCGCCCGCATAAATTAACGAATGCCCTGTTATATCTTTAAGAACATCCGGTTCCTTTTCGCTGTCTATGTTCAAAATATACTTCGGCTCCCATTGATCAGTAGTCGTACCGATTCCAAGTTGACCATAATAGTTTTCACCCCACATCCACAGGCTGCCGTCTGTTTTGATAGCGGCACTGTAATATGGGCCTAATGATACGGCTTGGACATCATCGAGAAGCTTTACCGGAGTGTCAACGTATTCAGATGACGTAGTATAACCTTGTTCACCATAAAAATTTTCTCCCCATATCCAAAGACTCCCATCCTTCTTTAATGCAGCACTGTGAGAACTACCTAATGAAACGGATCGAACATCATCCAGGATCTTTACAGGTTCCGCTTGTAACTCGTCTGTTCCATTGCCAAGCTGGCCACTTTCATTATTTCCCCACATCCACAGGCTTCCATCCTTCTTTATTGCAGCAGTGTGAGCATCACCCAATGAAACGGATCGAACATTATCCAGGATTTTTACAGGTTCATTCAAACTTTGTTTTGAATTATTACCCAATTCACTATGATAATTTGATCCCCACATCCACAGGCTGCCGTCTGTTTTGATAGCGGCACTGTAATATGGGCCTAATGATACGGCTTGGACATCATCCATGATTTTAGTAGGGGTGAACCTACTTTCATTTGTTCCATCCCCCAGTTGACCGTCAGAATTTGATCCCCACATCCAAAGACTGCCGTCTGTTTTGATGGCGGCACTATGCCATGCGCCCAATGATACAGATTGAACATCATCAAGGATTTTAATAGGGTTCAGTTGATAGTCAATGGTCCCGTCCCCCAGTTGGCCGTCATAATTGACACCCCACATCCAAAGGCTGCCGTCTGTTTTTATGACTGCGCTGTGATATGTACCCAATGATACGGCCTGTACATCATTTAACGTCTTTATAGGGTAAAGATGATCTTCAGTAGTTCCATCCCCCAGTTGGCCATAGTCATTCGATCCCCACGTCCACAAGCTTTTATCTGACTTAACTACTGCAGTGTGTCCTCCCCCTAATGAGAGAATATTCGCCGGAGCAGAAGAGTCCGTCTCTTTAGCTACGCCGGTTTCTTCATTTTTTCTTCGCTGATATTCTTCGATTTTTTCAGACGCTCCTGGGTTGCCGGGATCAAGTTCCAGGACCAGGGAATAGCAGCTCATGGCAGCATCCTCGTCTCCATTTTCAAGAGCTTCCCGGGCAAGTCTGTCATACCACGAGAGCAGCTTCTGCCTTTGCTCCTGTGATGGGGCGTTCGTTCCTAGAGAGGCTCCCATTCCTTCCTTCAGCGTCTCTGCCGCTTTGGCAAAATCATTCCATCCCTCGTATACACTCGCAACACCTTCGTAAGCCTCAAAATTCTTCGGATCCAATTCGATTACTTTTTCAAAAGCTACCAGGGCTTCTTCATAGTTCATCTCGACCAGGTATTTCTCTCCGAGGTCCAAGTACTTAGTAATCTGGTCAGGTGTAGAAGAGCATGCGCAAAGCAGAACTAAAAGGATCAGAGCTATAGCGATTTTAACATTTTTCATCCTTTCTCACCTTTTCGTTCTCCGTACAATCTTTTCCGTCAGGTCATGCAGGCTCTTATCATGCTGCTCCTGTGAAATGGCTCTCCGCTCCAGGAACAGATCGAGCGTTTTCTTCTGCTGCTGGAAGAGGACACGGTTTTTCTCCTCATATGTGAGAGCGGACCATGCAGTTAAACTATTATCTTTCACGTCATCTCCCGTTATATATAATCGGATCCCAGTAGATCCTTCCAAGTTCCTCATCTTCCTGTTCATTCTTTGGCACAGGAAGAAACTCGATTGCATGCTCACACGGCCACAGATGTAGCTTCCCTTTTACAGGGAACGGTTTGATCAGTCTGGGATTAGTCAGTATCCAAGCATAGTCATCTGGATAATAGTCATCCATCATAGCCCCCCTAAGATGCTGTGCCTGAAACGGAACAATATCTTTAAGCGTCACCACGCCAAGAGCATGACCGGGGATTGTTCCTTTGTATTTCTTTGACGAACTGCAGATCAGAATATCGCCCCTATAGTCGGTCTTCCAGCTACGGCATTCGACCGTTTTTTCTCCAGTTACGATAGCCATAGCATAGGGAGCGTGAATGGATAACGCTTTCATTGTGACGACTGTTGTTTCAGGGCGCTCTTCTTTCTTAACGGATAAAGGCTTTTCGGTTGCTTTCTTTGCTGCACGCCGCGGCTTTTTTTGAATTAGCTCAGCCAGGGCAGCAAGCTCCTTTTTTGTTAATGATACGCCCTCCCTCATCTTCTTATGATCCGGGCTCCAATCACGAATGTCATACTTGGGCCTTCCGTCGTTCCATGAAATAAGGTTAAGCTCTTTTGACCATCCACTGGCCCTTTGGGACAAAACACCTATTGTTTGGATGATTTCATACTTGATGCTCTCTGCCATTTTTGCCTCCTTGTAGATGCTATTATGTCCTTTACAGTTATCGTTCGCTCAAAGCCCATCAGAAAAGGAATCTGTATTTTGCTTCTTTTCTTCATTTCTCTCTATACTACAGTATTCGCTTCAATAGTTCTTCCGCACTCTCATCAGCAGGATCGTTTGTTCCCAGCTCGCCACGGAAGGCTCGAGCGAGAATGGACTTCTTCATAGTGTCCACCTCAATAATGACCTGTTCAGCAATATCCTTAGCAATGGTCTCTTCACTGATTAATTGTTTAAGAATACGTAAGATTTCGTTCTGTTCATTTTTGTATGGAATGCTAAGAGATAGATTACGAATATCATCTAAGCCCAAGCCTACTTTTGTAGCACCCCTTTGCCTTTTTTGAAATTGGGTAAGACCTTTATCCGAAACAAGATACCAAGCGATAAACTCTGCGCTTTCTTTATGCACAGGTCTCGCAAGTGCTACATGCTGGTTAATATACCCTTCAAAATCAATATCACGAACTAACCCAACCATGCCAACATCTGCAGTAATAGAGATTAGTATATCTCCTTTTCTGATCAAGCTACGTTGGCCTTCTGTTTTATCAGGTAATCTCACGTATTGGATATCGGTCAGATCAAGCTCAATGGTTCCATGGTCGAGATTACCCATACGGATAAATACTGCTCCTTCATCGTTATAGTACTTAGCCCATCCACGTGAGCCACTTGTAACATACTCAAACAAACTTGAGGATGTGGTGGAAACCCACGAGTTCATATCGAGTCCATGCTCCTTCCTCCACTCCTCCGTCAGTTCCCCCGTAAACGCCTTATGCAGGATCGCTGCCTTCCTGTCTTCGAATCCATCCACAACCGCCTGTGCTTTTTCTTTCGCCTCATCCAATTTGGCAAACAGGCTTTCAATACGATCGACGATGCGCCGCTGCTCGGGGAGGGGCGGGAGCGGCGTTTTATATAGCAGTACACTTGCTGCTGATAGATTGGGTTGAGCGGATCCATTTTCAGCTTGATCTTGCTGCCTCTCAATAACTTCAGAATTCATCAAATAATATAAATACTTTACCAATATTCCTTGGCCTACTCTTAGTATACAGAGGGAGGATGAAATTGCTCCTTCCTCCGTAAAATCAACAATTGCTGTCTTTCCTAGTGATCCTCGTAAACAATATAGGATATCATTTTTAAGAATCTTTCCAGATCTCAGCAAATCAAACTTCTCTCGAGTAATATAATTGAATTCAGAAGGATCAAGTCTTCCCCCCTGAATTGCTCCCGCATTAATAAATGGTATACCGGCATTAACATAATCCTTCTTTGATGGATAGTTGGTTCCTCTGTCCCCATTGAATAAGTCTACTAATATTGACAATTCCACCCAACACCAATTCTCCGGCACCTTATACGGTTGCTCGCTTTCTGGTACCAGCGCCTGTGCTAGCTTCTCTTCTGATGAAAGACTCTTTGTCTGTTTACTCTTTTTCGCCATGTTCATTACCAATCCAGGAAGGATATTACATCAACTATTATGAGCAAATGCTACTCACCCCACATCGTTAAGTAAACTCTTCAGCATCTCTTCCGCGCTCTCATCGGTAGGATCATTAGTCCCCAGCTTTCCACGGAAGGCACGTGCGAGAACGGATTTCTTCATGGTGTTGATTTGACCAAGAACCATTTCGGCTGCTGTTTGCGTTTCACTCCACTTTTTAGACATAGAGTCAACAACACGAACTATCTCCTTCTGTTCTTCCAGAGATGGTAATGGAATCAATACTTCTTTAATATCGCGCAAATGAAGATTTGGCACACCGATACCTGTCAAATGATCGTCAAACTGTCGTTTACATATAGGGCTATTTACCACGTTTAGCAAATATCGAGGCTCAATAATGTCTTTATTAGGACGCAACACCGCAAGTGTAACATATAAATCAAAAATCTTTTCTTCTTCAACGATAGCTGCCACTCCTGTAGTTCCGTTTTTTGCAAGGAGTACGTCATCAACTTGCGGAGCTAGTCTTTCATATAGTTCATCATGCAATTCTGGAATAATATACTTAATATTGTCCCAACAGATTACTCCAGAAGTAACATCCTTTGCCGAAATAAACGGAATACCAATTTCAGCTTCACAATAGGTTGGCGTCTTATGTGTTCCATCAGTAATCTTCATGCTGCAGACAGACTGAAGATTTTTTAATTCCCAAGTTTGATCTTTTTTTATTCTATTTTTTTTTCTCCATTTCTTAGTTATATTTCCGGAAAATGACTGATAAAGAAAAGATTGCTTTATTCCTTCAAACCTATCCACAACCGCCTGTGCTTTTTCCTTCGCCTCATCCAATTTGGCAAACAGGCTTTCTATACGATCTACTATGCGCTGTTGCTCGGGGAGAGGGGGGATAGGATAAGGAAACCACTCCAGGTCTTCTTTTCGAATTGAGGGTGAATTATCCCCTTTCATAAAAGCATTCAATCCATCCACCACATATGGACTAATCATCATGTAGTAGTTATATTTTGCAAGCACATTCTTTCTAGGAGTACAAATATAAAACCCAGTTGATGCAATAGAATCAGCGATAGAATCATCAATATAGGCAATATTCTTCAAGTAAGGCCTGACCATCGAAAAGACCGTATCCCCCGGATGAAGCATTCGACTGGCTCTACTCGGAGCTTTTTCAGTCTCAACAATTTTAGGTTCTGATACCACCTGATTTTTATTGTTTATAGAATCTATATCAATGTACTTAAAAAACTCGCCTGTTGGCCTTTTTGTTTCCATTGGTAACAGGAAAGATTTTCCATAAAACCAACACCAATTCTCCGGCACCCTATACGGCTGCTCACTATCTGGAACCCGTGCCTGCTGCAGCCTTTCCTCTGGGCTCAATTCTTTTTCTTTCTTCTTCCCACGTGCCATTATTATTCCTCCGTCTTCCGGAGCGACTTCAGCTCATTCACAACACTCTGAAGCAGGTCAATCGCCTCTTCCAATTGAGCGATTGCTTCCTCTCCGCTTTCAATAGGATCCGGAAGGTCCTCATAGTCGACGATGGAATCATCACGAATGAGACCGAGATCCAGGCTGTTGCCTTTCTCCGCGATCTGCTCTCTGGTGAAGGCACTCCACCGCTCGTCGGTTACGCTGTGGCGGTCTTCCGCCTCATATGCAGCCTCAAATCCGGCAAAGTCCTCTTTCTTCAGTGGATTGGTCTTGCCGAAGGACGGCATGTTGGTACGAAGGTCATAGAACCAGACTTCCTTCGTGTTGTCCTTATCTGTCTTTCCACGAGTGAAAAACAGCACGTTCGTCTTGACACCCTGGGCATAAAAGATACCGGTGGGCAGACGCAGCACGGTGTGGAGGTTGCACTTGTCCATCAGGTCGACGCGGATACGCTCACCATCACCATCGGCGAAGAGAACGTTATCAGGAAGAACTACCGCAGCACGGGCCTTTCCGTCGGCCTTCAGGCTCCGGTAGATATGCTGCAGAAAGTTGAGCTGCTTGTTGCTGGTGGGGAAAGTGAAGTCATCACGAGTCGCACGCTCACCACCCTTCTTGGTGCCGAAAGGCGGATTAGTGAGGACCAGATCATATCCCTTCATGCTCTTGCCCTGGTTGGACAGAGTATCTCCGAGGACGATCTGACCTTCGATATCGTGCAGCATGGCGTTCATAAGTGCCAGCCGGTGCGTGTCGTGCACGAGCTCACAGCCGGTGAATGCTTCCTCCCGCTCAAATCTGGCAGTGTCAGTATCCAGGTCAAAGAAATCATCCGTCTGGTCCTTCACGTACTGGTGGGCAGCGATCATGAATCCGAAAGTACCACAGGCAGGATCGTTGCACTTCTCGCCGGGCTGCGGCTTCATCAGCCGGGTCATGACGTCGATTAGAACGCGGGGTGTGAAGTACTGGCCGGCGCCGGATTTCTTCTCATTCGCGTTCTTCTCCAGAAGGCCTTCGTACAGATTCCCCAGGCCCTCTTCACGGGCGGAAAACCAATCGAGGCCATCGATGGTGGTGATGATCTTCTCCAGGTTTTTAGGCTCGTCGATGTTCGTGGCAGACCCCTGATAGATCTCACGAATACGCCCCGTGCAGTTATCGCCCAGATAGCTGAGCAGTTCTTTATAATACTTCTTCAGCTCAATGCCGCTCTTGGACGTCAGCACATCCCAGCGGTAGCCTGCCGGGATCTGGCTCTCAGCGCCGGTCTCCTTCGCCATCTTCAAAAAGAGGATATATGTCAGCTCCGTGACGTACTGATGATAGGTGATACCGTCATCCCTGAGTACGTTGCAGAGATTCCAGAGCTTCGATACGATTTCCTGTGTGGTCATGCTACGTGTCCCCCATCATCGTACAGGTACTCGTTGAGCTCCAGCACGATGCTCTCCAATTTATTCTGAAATACTTTATTGATCTTATTGAAACCGCCCTGTGCCTTAAACCGTCCGTCCTCATCAAAGACGGAAACGTTGAGCACGGATTCTTCCATCAGGTACTTCTCCATTCTGGTGATCCAGTTGAGTTCCTGTTTGGAGAAAGGATGTGCCTTCTTAAGTCTGGTCACAGCTTTCCGGATCCGGGCCTCATGGCTGATCAGTGTGGAGCCGATCGCATAGCGGCGGATCAGGCTGATGATATCCGCCGTGATATCCTCATTCGTCATCTGGGAGATAGCGGTATTCAGCTGCTGTGTCGTGAACCCTTCCCGGTCGAGTGCAAGCCGCAGGTTCTTCAGGCTCTCCCTGGTCAGCTCCTTCGGTCTGGTGCAGACGATGTTGAGCGCAGCAATCTGGTTCATATTGTTCTTGATAAACGCGGCGAAACTATCCAGATAGTCTTCCGGTCTGCTTCCGTTTCCATATCCCCGCTCATGTGACAGCAGCTCGTCCTCGGCTGTCGAAATCACCACCGGCCTGGGCTTGGAAATATGATCCAGGTACTCCAGCGCCTTTTTGTATGCCTGCAGGCGCTGCCTGCGGGATTCCGGATCATCCTTCATCGGCTCAATGTCACCTTTCAGTATCCGCCTACCATCATCTCCGACAAGGCTTGCGATGACGCCGGACGGATCCTTCCCTCCGGCAAGATCAATGAACTGTTCCATCGTGGCGCTGTCGATGTTGCGGCGCTTTCTCTGAAGCTTGGCGACGATCTGACTGATCTGATAGTCGATCTGCTTCGCGTCTTCCATCTGCTCGAGTTCAGCAATGAGCTGTTTGAAAGACACAGAAGGATTCGCCACCACCGGCTTCATGGTGTTGACATCCGCCAGGGACTCATAGACGCCGACCGGATCGTAAATTTCAAAGTGTGTCTTATGAATAGACGGGCAAAGTCGGGTGGCTCTTCCCATCATCTGCTCAAACAGGATACGGCTCCTGATCCTGCGCATAAATACAAGCGTTGTGATCTCTGGAACATCGATGCCTGTCGTGAGCAGGTCAACTGTCACCACGATGCTGGGGTAACGTTCGTTCTTAAAACGCTTGATGGCTTCCTGGACCTTCTTCCGGTTTCCGCCACCGACGCTGCCGGTGATCTTCATGATCGCGTCATTGTCGACGCCGTACTCCGCATAGATCTCCTTCAGGATCTTGACGATCAGATCTGCATGCTGGTCGTCCACCGCATAAATCAGTGTCTTGCCCTGCACCTCCGGGGACTCCGGATCGATATCCCGGGCGATCTCGGTAAGTACCGTTCTGTTGAAATTCTCGGTGATGACCTGGCGATTGAACTTATCGATGTCAAAGTCCAGCTCATCCTCGAGAGCTTCACTGTTCATGAGCTCCCCGGATACCGGATCATAAATGATGACTGTGTCACCCTTTTTGTAGTGGATACCGCCTTCGCTGAGCCGTGTTTTCAATTCATGCGGAGCATCGTGGTCCACCAGATATCCTTCGATAACAGCCTCTCTGTAAGTGTACTTGAACACCGGCTGCCCGAAAATCTGGGTGGTTTGAAGTGCAGGGGTTGCCGTCAGCGCGATCCGTACTGCATCGAAATACTCCACTACACTCCTGTATTTACTCTGGTAATCCAGCTGATCACGGTAGAGGGCTTCTTCGTCACCCATCTCCCGGTCCAGAATATAACCGCGATGAGCCTCATCAATAATGACCAGATCATAGTCGGTGACGGCGGGCATGGTATCCTCGTCGTTATACAGGATCCTTTTCACCATGCTCTGGACAGTGGCTACCTGGATCCGTGTCTCCTTGTCGATGGTCTTATCTTCCAGGCCCTTGATATTATAGATGTCGTCGAGGGTCATCAGGTCCTCGAGCTTCACCTCTTTGAAGACATCCTCCGCCTGCTCCCCGAGCGCATTTCTGTCTACGAGGAACAGGATGCGGCGGAACCGTCCGGTCTTCAGGAAGCGGTAGATCATTCCCAGGATGGTCCTGGTCTTACCTGTGCCGGTGGCCATGGCAAGAAGCACATTCTGCTGGCCGTTCACAATAGCGGTCTCCGCTGCTTTGATGGCCTTGATTTGGTATTCCCTGAGGTTCAAACCATCCTTGTCCCGCAAAAGGTCATAGGGCATCTGCTCCAGCTGTTTGTTGCCTGCAGCGATGTCCTTCTCAAGCATCTCGGCCATACCCGTAGGACTGATCCATCCATGCAGAGCCTTCGGCGCATTATCAGGTCTCCGGAGATCCAAAAACCAGATGCCGGATTTCTGTTCAAACTGTTTGAGATATTTCCTGCCATTGGTGGCGAATGTAAACGGAACTTTGTAATCTCCCCACTGCCCAATCCTGTACTGATCATCTGCCGATCGGACCAGTCTTGAGTAGTCCTTACACTGATAGTCAATTACCGAGGGGATGTCGATATGTTCGGCCTTGGCTTCCACCATCGCGACCAGCTTCTCACCCATGAAGAGGGCATAGTCAGCATAGCCCTTGTTCCCGACAACGGAATCTGTCGGCCACTCAGCAATGGCCATATTTCTGCCCTTCTCGGGCCGAGTGCCTTTGGAATAACGAAGCTGTTCTGTGTCTGCCTCCCAGCCAGTCTTCCGCAGCTGCTCGTCGATCATGTACCGGGTCTCAGCCTCAGATTTGACGCGCTTGCCGGCAGCTTTCTGGGCTTGCTTCTTACGGGTCTCTGTATCAACCTTCTTTGCTTTCTGGGCAGTCTCTTCTGCCTCTTCTGCCAGCTTTTCTTCTTTCTTCGCTTCTTCCGTCTTCTCCGCTTCTGTGTGTGCCTTCTTCTCCTGCTCCGGCTGAGGCATCACAAACGGCTTGTTCTGATAGGTATAGTCACCATAGGTCTGCATAAACCATTCGCACAGGCTGTAGGCCATCTGCAAGAATAGTTTTGCATCCTCTGTTGACGTGTAATTCTGGTGAACCGCCCTGTTACGGATCTTCCGAAGCGCGTGAAGGACATCAGCCAGATCGTTTGTGATCAGGCCTTCCCTGAGAAGCGTATCTATCCGGACAACTGCAGTATCATCATACGGACGCGGTACCCTGTCATAAGTAAACATGAGGTTGACGATGGTCTCGCCAATCATCCCTAGTTTCATCAGGCTGGAGTTGGAATCCGAATAACAGTATTTCTCGGCGAGCTCGCCAAAATTGGCCAGGACAGGAAATCTATCCTGCAGAAAGCTGAAGTTAGAAGACATGAGATTACCCTCCGGCTTCTTTCGCTTATGTAAAGTTTCGATTGTCAATTGTTACTGTTACAGTAGTCAGCTATCGGGCATTTCCCGCAGTGTGGTGTCGCCGTACAGATTTCTCCATACCCATCTGCGCAAAAGCTCCAGATCAGGTTGTCGATCTCGCCTTTATACAAACCGGTTTGTTCCGATAACTGCGTCACTTGTTCATTCACTTCACTGACCGTTGCTGGAGAATTTTCTCCGGTTCCCATTCGATCAGCTCCCAGGAATCTTCGAAGATGGGTGTCCGGCTTCGCGCCATCTATGCCCACATTCCGTAAATATTCCCATGCCAATGCCTCTCCGAGCATCTTGATTTTGTATGGAGAGGATCCTTTCGACAGTTTCTGTACAATTATGTCCGGCTCTTCCGAAGTAATGAATGAATCGATACTACCGTATTCATTTTCTATATGTTGTAAAAGATGGATGATATCCGGTAGTGATTCCATCTGCGCTTTTGTACTGATGTTCCCGCATTTTAAGCTGTACAAAGAATCATAGAAATATGCAGGGCTATGAGCCAGGATCTTCCCTATATCGTAGTTGAAGAATAGCTTATCAATTTCTCCCAGATGAGGTTCGATACGGTGCCACTTAGTCTGACTGGAAAGAAATGCATAGATGATGCCGCGAACATGTTCCTGCATCGTGTACATCTTTCCTGCCTTCCGCTTTTTGATTCTTTCCGGAAGGTTCGTTTCATATAGAAGGCCTTCTGCGTTCAAATAGTCCTGTATGATCTTCAGGTAAGCTCCATTTGTAGTTGCGGCACCATCTCCGATGACTCTCAGTTCATCACTCTCCGGATCATATTCGGCCACTTTGATCTTTCCGATCAGATGACGATTCGTTCTATAGTAATACTCCGCAAGGCTCTCCTGACGCTTCGGGTGATACGACCTGAGCATCACGATATATTTCTCATAACTGTCTGGCAGGAAGGTCAGATAGAACGCCGCCTCATTTGTAAATCCCATCTTTGCACTAGGCACATTCCCCGATTCAGTCCACGTGTACCTCTTGCATTCAATGGCGATCGTGCCAGCATCATCAACAATATCAAACTTATGATCCTTGGCTGGCTTGCCGATAGGAATCTTCTTTTCAAGAATAAATCTCTGCTTATAATGATTCTCAAACCAGCCAAATACCTGTCTCTGGAAGTTGGCTCCATTTCCTGGATTGTCCGAGTTGCTCATGGCGCTCCTTATTCTTAATAAACGTATATGAGTCCATTTAATATGATACCAGATTCTGAAGTGTTTCGCAGATTTTTCTATATCGTTCAATACTCTCTGTCGTATTCTGTCCTGCTCCTGGTGATTGATGATGTTAGCCAGTACACTTTTCTTGAATTCCAGTTTGTGAAAGCATCTCACAAAGAATATCCCAGGGATATTAGCATCCCCGGGATATCCCTTACTCATTTGCACAAAAGCTCTATTCTCCTAGTCCTACTGACCAGAGATCTTTCGCATAGCCAAACAGCTGCTCCGCTCTTTCTTCTATGTATTCTTCGGACCATGTTTCCTTTTGAAGAACATCTCTCATCGTTGCAAGTCCGGCAGCACACGCCTTTAATCCTGGTCTCTTTCCTTTCCCATTCAGTTTCGTTTCCCAGTTGCCGTCTCTGATTGATGCATTCAATGATTGAGGAATAATGGCAAGATTACCTAACGTAAGCAGTTTTAAATCACGCCTTCTCTCCAGCTCTTCTGTTTCACATGCGTCCCACTGATTTCTCCATTTCTTCGGCATCAAGTGTTCAAGGCTGTAGCTGTTAAATCCAAAAAGTGTTGTAGCTGTCTGAGATGGACGGATATAGCTTTCCAACAAGTACAGAATGCCGCGAGTCTGTAGATTCGTAAGTCGAGAATTATGAAACCCATTGTGAAGCTCCGTCTCATCCGGATAATAGGTTGTCGCATCCTCGCTTTTTATGAGAAACGACCTTAGACTGTCAGGCTCTTTCACTCGATTAAGAAGAAGTGAATTGATTATGCCATTATAGTTTTTTGTTGATGCGTGAACAACCATCCTCCTCATGAAATAGCTTTCCAGGATACCGTACATTTCATTAAGAATCGATTCATCAGAGATATTATGAGAAAGATACAACACGTAAGGAATCAGTGTCGTAGTCTTTAATCCGAATATCACAATATTCAATCGTTCAATACCATATGTAGGAGGAACGCACATGTCACAATCCTCCAGGCGGAATGTCTCCTGGAAGCATGTTGCATATGGCTTAAGTTTATCCAAAACGACACTCTTATCTCCATTACAGTACTTGTTGATAAAGTGCTGATAAGAAAGTGCAAGTCTATCCAAACGGTTATATGCAATTCTGTCTTCGGCTACGATCGGGTATTTCTTGTCTTGGGTAAACATCAAGAAAAAGGCATCGAAGAAGATATCAATCAGTGCTTTCTTGGTGCGCCCAGACTCGATTTCCTGATCCCAGTAAGCTTTTGTCTCTGTATCTTTTTCAAATACCGATGCCCACTTACTATCATACTCGGCAGCCGTCTCTCTATTGAAAAAGTAGTTCTTTAAAAGCTCAGATGTTGTTAAGCTTACTCCAAGTGAATTAATCGTATCAAAGATCTGCTGTTCATCCTCATTGGCATCCAGATCAATTCTTACAAACTGGGTATTCATGATAATTGTCATAATATCCAGTTTTGTTTCGTCCATGTTTTTGACAAAAGAATTGTATGCCTCGATTACCCTGGAACCAGGAGCAGGGTTTGATATTTCTGTAGGAGTAGTTGTCGCCATGACTTTCTCAAAAGCATCTACATCATTCCTGCCATGGCGAAGTGCAATCATCTGCCCCATGATGCGAAACTGATAATCGAACATTACAGTTTGACCCAGTTTGAGGCAAAGGACTTTTAGAAACAGCAAGAAGGTTGTGAGACGCTGCTGTCCGTCTACAACCGTTCTACATGAAGAGAACAATTCTCCTGGGACAGGATGCCTCCCCTCTTTCAAAATAATCGATCCCAAAAAATGTGGTTTCCTCGTTTCTACCACATACTCCATGTCCTCGAGTAAACGAGACCAAAGGTCTTCTTTCCATACATATGATCTCTGGAAGAATGGAACCTCTACGAGCGTTGAATTGTTGAAAATATCAGTAATTAATGCCTTATGCGCATCCATCGTTGGTCTCCTTTTATCACTCATCTTCAGAACTGGATTAATTATATTATATGTGGAGGGCCAATTCTACTCCACAACAAAAGATACATTTACATATGCACTTAGGGACATATGACGAGTCTTGATTGCTGGGTTCAACCATTTTCTTCTATGTGTTCTGCTGACAAAAAGAAGCCCTTTACAGCAGATCCGATTATTCGGCGCCACTGTAAAGGGCTTCTTTTTGAAAGGGGGAGTATGTATATTTTTTGTAAGAGGAGCGGTCATCTGAGGGGGGAGTTATTGACCGCTCTCTCGTTTACAATGACTATCATACACTACAGTTCTAAACTCCCAATTCAAGAATCAAGAAGATGTAATAAAGAATCCAAGAATAATCTGCAAAGTAGACTTACGTCATAATGAACTGCCATCACCCGCAGCAATCCGGACAGATACAGAATCCGCCACTGTACTGATCGATCGCTCCGCTCCGGATCCAAGCCGGCACGTTTGGAAATAGTTCCTGAATATATCCCAGCTGGCGGCCATGAAGTTGGTAGCGTTGAAGAGTCACATACTCCTCCTCGTTCATCTCGTAGGTTCCTTCTTTGTCGCAGCAAGCGCATCTTGCAGTAAGCTTGTACATTTGTGTTTCCTCCCTTCTGTGGAATGACAATTTCTTTCACCTGCCATTATGTCGTGGAAGGAAGCCTTTGTAAGCGTTCAAAAGTATCGTCTACAAAAAAACAGCCCCGTCTCCACCCTCCGGATGGCAGACGCAACTGTTTTTGTTCCATGTTAAGTTTTTTCTATTGGTCGTAAATTTGGTCGTAAGTTGGTCGTAAGTTCTGGCAGCGAGGGCCGAAAAACCTAGATAAAGTCTGGCTTTATTCCTTGATGGACTTCATAGTCGGGAACAGGAGCACGTCGCGGATGGCGGCGCTGTCGGTCAGGAGCATGGTCAGACGGTCGATGCCGTAGCCGATGCCGCCCGTAGGGGGCATACCGATCTCCATGGCGTGGAGGAAGTCCTCATCGGTGTGCTGGGCCTCGTCGTCGCCGGCGTCCGCAAGGGCGTCCTGGGCGGCGAAACGCTCACGCTGATCGATGGGATCGTTGAGCTCGGAATAGGCGTTGCACATCTCCCAGCCGTTGATGTAGAGCTCGAAGCGCTCGACCTTGGTCGGGTCGTCGGGCTTCTTCTTGGTCAGCGGGCTGATCTCGATGGGATGATCCATGATGAAGGTGGGCTGGATCATCTTGTCCTCGCAGAACTCGTCGAAGAAGAGGTTGACGATGTCGCCCTTCTTGTGACGGGTCTCGTACTCGATGTGGTGCTCGTCGGCGATCTTCTTGGCCTCCTCATCGGAAGTTACCGCGTCAAAATCGACTCCGGTGTACTCCTTGATGGCATCCACCATGGTCAGGCGGCGGAAGGGGCTGCCCAGATCGATCTCGGTGCCGGCGTAGGTGATGGTCGTCGTGCCGCAGACCTTCTCCGCCAGATACCGGAACATGCTCTCGGTCAGTTCCATCATGCCGTTGTAATCGGTGTAGGCCTGATAGAGCTCCATCAGGGTGAATTCCGGGTTGTGCTTGGTATCCACGCCTTCGTTGCGGAAGACGCGGCCGATCTCGTAGACGCGCTCGAGGCCGCCGATGATCAGTCTCTTCAGGTAGAGCTCGAGGGAGATGCGGAGCTTCACGTCCTCATCGAGGGCGTTGAAGTGGGTCTCAAAAGGACGCGCCGCGGCGCCGCCGGCATTGGCGACGAGCATGGGCGTCTCCACTTCCATGAAATCCCTTCCGGCGAGGAAGTTGCGGATCTCCTGGATGATCTTGGAGCGCTTGATGAAGACGTCACGGGACTCCTCATTCATGATGAGGTCCACGTAGCGCTGTCTGTAGCGGAGGTCGGTGTCGGTCAGGCCGTGGAACTTCTCCGGCAGCGGCGACAGGGATTTGGACAGAAGCACCAGTTCCTTGGCGTGCACGGAGATCTCGCCGGTCTTGGTCTTGAAGACGAAGCCCTTCACGCCGAGGATATCGCCGATATCCATCTTCTTGAAGTCCTTGTAGGCCTCCTCGCCGATCTCATCGCGGGCGACATAGACCTGGATCCTGCCGTCGCGGTCCTGGATGTTGCAGAAAGAAGCCTTGCCCATCACACGTTTGAAGAGCATGCGGCCGGCGATGGAAACATCGCTGTTCTCCAGCTCCTCAAAGTGCTCTTTGATCCCGACACTGTGATGCGTCTGATCGAAGGCAACGATCCGGAAAGGATCCTTTCCCTCCGCCTGCAGCTGCGCCAGCTTCTCCCGGCGCACCTTCTCCAGCTGCGAGATATCCTGTGTCACCTGCGCATTGTTCTGTGCCAAATCTCTTCTCCTTTTATAAATAATGTGCGGGCAGCCCGCTGAAAGCAGGCTGCCCTGATGGGCGCACAATGAATCTATAGCTTTTCAGTTCTTCAATAATGTGCCGGCAAGCTGCGACAATGGGCTCACAATGAGGAACTGACCATTCATAACGTGCCGACAGCCTGCCGCAGGCAGGCTGCGCCGATGGGCTCACAATGAGGAACTGACCATTCACAACGTGTCGACAGCTTGCCGCAGGCAAGCTGCGCTGCAGGCTCAAAGTGAGGAACGAGTCTTAAGCGCCTGCAGTTTCGGTCTTCCAGATCTCCAGCACCCTGTAAGCCGTCTCGCCCATAGGGGAGCGCACGACGACCTCATCGCCGACGACGCAGTTCTCGAGCTCGCGGCCGATGGGGGATTCATTGGAGATCTTGCCCTTGATGCTGTTCGCTTCCGTGGAACCGACCACCATGTAGGTCTTCTCTTTATTGGTCTTGAGATTCAGTACACGCACAGTTGTCCCGATGCCGACCGTATCGCTGGAGATGTCCTCGTCGGTGATGATCTCGACGTTCTTGAAGAGCTCCTCGAGCTTCATGATCTCGGCTTCGATGTCGCGCTGTTCGTCCTTGGCGGCATCGTACTCGGCGTTCTCGGAGAGGTCGCCCTGCTCTCTCGCCTCCTGCAGCTTCTGCGCCACTTCCTGTCTGCGCACGCTCTTCAGGTACTGCAGCTTCTCTTCCTTGCGGTCCTTCTCCGCCTGGGTCATACGTACTTTCTTGATCTCGATCTCTGCCATAATCGACCGTTCCTCCCTGTAACGTGTTATAAAACATCCCCGCCCATAAGGCGGGCGGGTAAATTATACTGTCTGTTCCGTGAACTGTCAACCGCGCATGCGGGAATGCTCTTCCGAAGATCTCTCAGCCGCGGATCTCCTCGCAGAGGCGCTCCAGTTCTTCCATCACCGTGATGCCGCCGACCCGGCCGCGTATGCCGGAAGCGCCGGGGAAACCGGCGATATACCAGGCGACATGGCTGCGCATCTCCCGCATCGCGATCCGCTCACCCTTGCAGGCGATCTCCGCGCGCGCGTGCTGCAGGATCATCTCCGCGACTTCCTCGCGCGTGGGCCGGGGCGGGACTTCCTCACCCTGCAGATAAGCGGCGATCTCGCGGAAGATCCAGGGGTTCCCCTTGGCCGCTCTCGCGACCATGACCGCGTCGCAGCCGGTCTCCCGCATCATGCGGGCAGCGGACGGTCCGTCCGTCACGTCGCCGTTGCCGATCACCGGGATCCTTACCGCCTCCCGGACCTCCCGGATGCAGTTCCAGTCGGCCTTGCCGCTGTACATCTGGCTGCGGGTCCTCCCGTGGACGGCGACTGCGGAAGCACCGACGGCCTCCGCGGCCAGCGCGCACTCCACGGCATTGAGCCGGTCCTCGGAGAAGCCTCTGCGGATCTTGACGGTCACGGGCCGGCTCGTGTTCTCCACAGCGGCCTGCACGATCTCCCGGATCCGGCCGGGGTCCTGCATCAGGGCACTGCCCTCGCCGTTGCTCACGATCTTGTTCACCGGGCAGCCCATGTTGATGTCCAGGATGTCGAAAGGTTCCTGTTCGATCAGGCGGCAGGCCTCGCCGATCACTTCCGGCTCATGGCCGAAGAGCTGCAGCGACACCGGCCTCTCGGCGTCATCCGTCATCATCAGTTCTCTCGTCCGGCGGTTGTGGTAGGTGATCGCCTTGGCGCTGATCATCTCCATGCAGACGAGCCCGGCTCCCATCTCCCTGCAGATCCTTCGGAAGGGCAGGTCCGATACGCCGGCCATCGGGGCGAAAACTACGCGGTTCGGGACCCGGCAGCTGCCGATGGAGAAGCCGCCGGCCGGGACGTTCTCTCTGTCCGTGCCGTTCAATCGTCGTCCTCCTCTTCCTCCAGAAGCGCGGCGGGATCCTCATGCAGGAACGTCACGCGGAAATAGATGGAGATGCCGCGGAGCAGCTCTTTCTTCTTCCGGTAGACCTGTCCGATCAGGAGCGGCGCGCCGACGTCGTCGTAGAGAAGGTCCCCTTCGTCCTTCCGGGAATTCAGGACGACCCGGCCGTTCAGGTCGAATTCCACCGTGAAGACGCCTCCCACATCCTCGGTGAAAAGGACGCAGAGAATGTGCAGCTCCTCCTTGACGCTCTCCGGAAGCGCGTCGAACTGCTTGTTGAAATAGTATTTCTGGTCATAGGCGCTGGCGCCGCAGAGCACCACCCTGTACTTGCTCTTGTCTTCAGTCTGCTGTGTCATACATATCCTCCGGTTCCGCGCACGGAGACCTCGCCGCTGTCGATCGCGCGGACGGTACCTTCCTCTGCTTCGCCGCCGTGGAGCCTAACCAGCAGCGCGCCGTCCTCATTGATCCCGAGCGCCGTCCCTGTGTAGGGGCCTCTCGGGTCCAGCACGCGCACTTCGCGCCCGCGATTGACGAGGGCGTCCTCATAGCGCTCCTTCAGGGGTGTGAAGCTCTCCGCTTCCAGGAAGCGGTTGCAGTTGTCCTCGAAGCGCTCCCAGACCCGGGCGGTGAGCAGGGAGCGGTTCACGGTCCGTCCCAGCAGGCAGCGGAGGGAAGAGGCCGTCTCGCGGATCTCCTCCGGGAACTCCGTCTGGTTCACGTTGATGCCGATCCCGATCACGATGTCGCGGATCTCCGTCTCCTCCATGCGCATCTCCGTGAGGATCCCGCAGATCTTGCGATACTGTCCGTCGGGCCCCGGCATGACGATGTCGTTGGGCCACTTGATCGCCGCGGAGGATGCAGCAGCATAGCTGTCCCCAAGGGAGCTGAGTCCGCGGACAGCTTCCAGGACCGAAAGGGCCATGACCAGCGTCAGCATCGGGGCTTTGGGTGCCGGAAGATGCGGCTTCAGCAGGATGCTCATGTAGATGTTGCCGTCCGGCGAGATCCAGGTCCTGCCCCTGCGGCCCTTGCCTGCGGTCTGCACCGCGGTCACAGCGACCGTTCCCTGGGGGCTCCCCTCTCCGGACAGGCGCAGGATGTCCTCGTTGGTCGATCCTGTCTGAGCGGCAAAATATAACGGATGGCCGGCCCAGGACGTGTGCATATGCGCGGTGATCTCCGCGCCGTTGAACAGGTCGGTGTCCTCCGTGTCCATAGAAAGGAGGCGGTAGCCCTTGTTGGTCACCGCCTCGATCGGGTATCCTTCTTCTTTCAGCTTTCCGATGCTCTTCCAGACCGCCGCCCTGGAGATGCCCAGCTCCCGGCTGATCTGCTGCCCGGAAAGATAGTCCTCCGCCGCCCGCAGGCGGCGAAGGATGCTCTCTTTAGTATTCATATTCGCAAATGGACCTCTGCATATAAGGTTTCAGCCGCAGGTCTTCAGACCTCGATCGGCTCCGCGCTGAGGGTCGCCGCCATGACCGCCTTGATGGTGTGCATGCGGTTCTCGGCCTCCTGGAAGACCACGCTGGCCTCGCTCTCGAAGACCTCGTCGGTCACTTCCAGTTCCGCCAGTCCGAACTTCTCGAAGATCTCCCTGCCGATCCCGGTCCCCTGGTCGTGGAAAGCCGGCAGGCAGTGCATGAAGATCGCGTTCTCCGCCGCCGCTTCCATGAATGCGCTGCAGACCTGATAGGGCCGCATCTCCTCGATGCGCTCCGCCCACGCCTGCATCGGCTCGCCCATGGACACCCAGACGTCCGTGTAGAGGACATCGGCGCCGCGGGCACCTTCCATCGGATCCGTGGTCAGTGTGATGCTGCCGCCGGTCTGCGCCGCGATCTCTCTGCACTGTTCGACCAGCGCCGGATCCGGCATGTAGTCCGCCGGCGCGCAGAGGGTGATGTGCATCCCGGTCTTGGCGCCCATGACCATCAGGGAATCCGCCGTGTTGTAGCGCGCGTCGCCGTAATAGCTCAGGCGGACGCCGGCGATCTTTCCGAAGTGCTCGCGGATCGTGAGGAGGTCCGCAAGCATCTGGGTCGGGTGGAACTCATTGGTGAGTCCGTTCCATACGGGCACTTTGGAATACTGTGCCAGTTCCTCCACGATCTCCTGCCCGTAGCCGCGGTACTCGATACCGTCGAACATGCCGGCCAGCACGCGGGCGGTGTCGGCGATGCTCTCTTTCTTCCCGATCTGGGAGGCATTGGGGTCCAGGTAGGTCGCCTGCATCCCGAGATCATGCGCCGCGACTTCGAACGCGCAGCGGGTCCGGGTGCTTGTCTTCTCGAAGATCAGCGCGATGTTCTTCCCTTCACAGTATCTGTGTGGGACACCGGCCTTCTTGGCTGCTTTCAGTGAAGCGGCGAGATCTACGAGATAGAGGATCTCCTCCGTCGTGAAATCCAGGAGTTTCAGAAAATCTCTCCCGCGGAGGTCTGTACTGCTCATTTTGCCTCTCCTTCATCCTGTGTGGCGACGCTCCTGATCGCCGCTGCCAGTCCTGCGATGCCCTGGAGATCCGAAGGGATGATGAGCTTGGTGGACTTGCCGTCGGCCATCTTGGCGAGCGCTTCGAGGCTCTTGATGGTCAGCACGGACTGGTCCGCTCCCGCTTCGCGGATCATGCGGATACCGTCTGCATTCGCCTGCTGGACGCGGCGGATCGCCTCCGCCTGGCCTTCGGCTTCGCGCAGCATCTTCTCCTTCTCCGCTTCCGCAGCGAGGATGGTGGACTGCTTGTCGGCCTCCGCCTGCAGGATCATGGATTCCTTGCGGCCTTCCGCGACCAGAACGGCGGACTTCTTCTCACCTTCGGCCTTCAGGATGGATTCACGTCTCTCACGCTCGGCCTTCATCTGCTTCTCCATCGCTTCGCGGATGGCGGAAGGAGGCGTGATGTTCTTCAGCTCGACACGGGTGACCTTGATGCCCCAGGGATCCGTGGCGATGTCCAGGGATGTGCGCATCTTGGTGTTGATGATCTCACGGGAAGTGAGGGTCTCGTCCAGTTCCATCTCACCGATGATGTTCCGGAGCGTGGTGGCCGTCAGGTTCTCGATGGCCATGATCGGGTTCTCCACGCCGTAGGCGAACAGCTTGGCATCCGTGATCTGGAAGAAGACGATGGAGTCGATCTGCATCGTGACGTTATCCTTGGTGATCACGGGCTGCGGCGGGAAGTCGACGACCTGTTCCTTCAGGTTGACTTTCCGCGCCACGCGCTCAATAAAAGGCAGCTTGAAATGCAGTCCGACGTTCCACGTCGCGCTGTAAGCGCCGAGGCGCTCGATGACGAACGCATGCGCCTGCGGGACGATCCGGATGCAGGAAAAAGCGAAATACACCAGAATCGCAATAAAGATGATCAGAAATGCAATACCAAACATATCATACCTCCTGTCGTTGATTCACTGCCGGCCTTGGATCCCTTCAGTTCTGTTCTGCGCCGGAAAGCCCCTTGCGCTTCCCCACGATGAGCTTGACGCCCTCGATGGCGCGGATCATGACCACTTCCCCAACTTCGATCGTCTGTTCCGTGATGACGCTTCTGGCCGTCCAGTCCTGCCCGTTGACGGCAGCCCTGCCGGTGCCCTGCAGGTTGTCCACCCTCTCGGTGATCACGGCCTCCCGGCCGATCAGGCTGTCGGCATTGGTCCTGACCTTCCCGGACTCGATGAACCTCTGGGCCAGCGGCCTCGTCAGGAACAGCAGCAGCACCGATACGCCGGCGAAAACACCGATCTGTACCCAGACGGGCAGCCCGATGAGGCAGATCAGCAGTGCCGCGACGCAGCCTCCTGCGAACCAGATGGTCGTCAGACCCATCGTCATCGCCTCGATCACGATGAGCGCGATGATCAGCACGATCCACACATACATCATATTCATTGCGGCAGCACCTCCTCTCTGCATGCGTGCCTTCCGCATATCAAGTCATTTATAGCATATTTCGGTTCCATTCTCAATCCTTTTCAGGCGCCGGGCCCTCCGTGGGCCTTTGGGGACGTCCTCACACGCCGTCCGCGCACCGCCGCTGTCTGGCGGCCTCGTACAGCAGGATCCCGGCGGCCATCGCCGCGTTGAGGGATTCGATGCTCCCCTGCATGGGGATCCGCACCCGCTCCGCCGCCGCTGCCGCGGCCGCGTCGGAGAGGCCTCTCCCCTCATTGCCGATCAGGAAGGCCGTCCCGCCCGTGTAGCACGGCCGGTCGTATACGCAGCTGCCCTCCAGGTGCGCGGCGCAGGTCAGGATCCCCTGCTCCCTGAGGGATGCCGTGAGCGCCGGCAGGTCCGCCGTGATCCGGAAGGGGACCCGGAAGATGCTGCTCATGGTAGCGCGCACGGTCTTGGGGCTGAAGACATCCGCGCAGCCGCTGCTCATGCAGATGCAGGTCGCTCCTGCCGCCTCCGCCGTGCGGAAGATCGTCCCCAGGTTGCCCGGGTCCTGCAGGTCCTCCAGAAGCAGGAGAAGCGGCGCCCGCCCCTCTGTATCCGCCATAGAGATATTCTCCGCCTGCTCCGGCATGGCGGCGACGCAGAGGATGCCCTGGGGCGTCTCCGTCTCCGAGACCTTCTCCATGAGTGTATCGGGAAGCAGGAAGGCCTGTCCGGCCGCCGCGAAGGCCTCCGCTCTGCGGAGCTCTGCCTCCCCTGCCCTGTCGAGAAACGCCCGGGTCAGATAGATCTCCCGGAGGACCTCCTCCGGCGCATCCCGGAATATGCGGCTTCCCTCGATGATGAAGACCTGCTCCTCCCTCCTGGCCCGCGCCTTCGTCTGGAGCACCTTCAGGTGCCGGATGCGCGCATTGGCCGCCGAAGTGATCGGTGTCAGCTTCTGAAGTTCCATGTGCCTTCTCTCCCGGTCCTATATCGAAACGGGGACTGAACGCCATGCGTCAGTCCCCTCTGTGCTGTCCAACTCTTTCCTGTGCCCCGCTCAGATCCTCTGGCTCACGTTGTACACGTACTCCGGAATGGATTTCGTCATGGACAGGGCCTCTTCGATGTCGTAGTCCACGAACTTGCCGTCCTTGTAGCAGATGACGCGGTTGCTCTTGCCCGCGACGAGGATGTCCGCCGCGTACGCGCCCATGATCGAGGCGTAGTAGCGGTCTGTGCAGGTCGGCGATCCGCCGCGCTGCATGTATCCGAGGATCGTCGCCCTGGTCTCGATGCCCGTGGCGGCCTCGATCCTGCGCGCCATGGAGGTGGAGTGGCCGATGCCTTCGGCATTGATGATCAAGTGGTGCTTCTTGCCGAGGCGTCTGTTCAGGACCATGTGGTCCACGATCTTCTGCTCGTCGTAGTCGTACTTCTCCGGAAGCAGGATGTCTTCGGCGCCGTTCGCGATGCCGCACCAGAGGGCGATGTAGCCGGCGTGGCGTCCCATGACCTCGATGATGCTGCAGCGCTCGTGGGACGAGGAGGTGTCCTTGACCTTGTCGATCGCGTCCATGGCCGTGTTGATGGCCGTGTCAAATCCGATCGTGTAATCGGTGCAGGCGATGTCCAGGTCGATCGTGCCGGGGAGGCCGATCGTGTTGATGCCGTGGCGGGCCAGCGCCTGCGCGCCTCTGTAGGACCCGTCGCCGCCGATGACGACGATTCCGTCGATCCCGTGCTTGCGGCAGATTTCCGCCGCCTTCTGCTGGACCTCTTCCTCCTTGAACTCCGTACAGCGGGCCGTGCCGAGGACCGTGCCGCCTCTCTGGATGATGTTGGACACATCCACGGAGCGCATGTCGAAGATCTCCTCGTTCAGGAGTCCCCGGTATCCTCTTTTGATACCCTTGACCTTGACTTTATGGTACATGGCTTCCCGTGCGACCGCGCGGATCGCCGCATTCATTCCCGGCGCATCTCCGCCGCTCGTAAGAACACCGATGGTCCTGATTTCGCTGCTCATATCTGCCTCCCGCCTGTACTGGATAGAACGTACCGTCTGCAAGCATAACCGGATGTATTACCGATATTTTATTACAAAGATGACCCGATTGCAATGGAGGATGCCCGGCGCCGCCCTCAGTTCAGGACAACGTTCTTCTCCCCGAACAAGGCGGTCAGCGTGTCGAGAAGGGGCCTGTCCGCGCGGACGCCCTGGCCCGGCGGCAGCTGCTTGCGCAGGCGCGGCTTCTCGATGTAGATCACGACCTTGTCCCTGCCGCCGTTCTCCTCGATGGCCTGGTACAGCTGCTTTGACCCGGCTTTATAAGCCTCCGGATCCGGGAACCGGACCCACAGTGTCCGCGGGACGTCGGCGAAGCGGACGACTTTCTCGCAGATCAGCTTGCCGTCGCGCTCCTCCTCCACGGAGATCCGCCCTGTCAGGAAGACCTTGGCGTCCTCCTCCAGGTCCTCCGCGTACTCCTCGTAGGTCTTCGGGAAGACGATGACCTCCACGCTCCCGGTCAGGTCCTCGAGGGTGAGGAAGGCCATGATCTTGTTGTTCTTGGTGTACTTGATCTTCTTCTCCGTGATCATGCCGCCGATGGTCGCGCGCTCGCCGTCCGGGGCGCGCACGGCGCCTGTCTCCTCGTCGATCAGCAGGTCCGAAGCGCGGTGGGACACGTGGCGTTTCCAGAGTCCCTCGTACTCCTCCAGCGGGTGGCCGCTGACATAGATGCCGAGGACCTCCTTCTCAAAGGCCAGCTTCTGCTCCCGTGTGTATTCGCTGACCTGGGGGAGCTGCACGTAGAAGGTGGACCGCTCCTCCTCCGGGACCAGTTCGAACAGGCTCATCTGCCCGGCCATCTCGTTCTTCTTGGAGGCCTGCAGTTCGTCCAGGATCCGCTCGTAGGCGGTCATAAGCTGCCGGCGGTTGCCGCCCAGGCAGTCCAGGGCGCCGGCTTTGATGAAGTTCTCGATCGCGCGGCGGTTCAGGTCCCTCCCGCTGCCGGTCATACGGCTGAGGAAGTCGCGGAGGTCCTTGAAGGGCCCGCGCCCGCGGCGCTCCTGCAGGATGGCGTCGATGACGGGGCGCCCGATCCCTTTGATCGCCGTCAGGCCGTAGCGGATCGCGTCCCCGGACACGGAGAAGCCCGCCTCGCCCTCGTTGATGTCCGGCGGAAGGAGCCGGATGCCCATGCTCCGGCAGGTCAGGATATAGCCGGCGACCTTGGTGGAGAAGTCGATCACGGACGTCATCAGTGCCGCCATGAACTCCTTCGGATAGTAGTATTTCAGCCAGGCCGTCTGGTAGGCGACCACCGCGTAGCAGGCGGCGTGGGACTTGTTGAAGGCGTACTTGGCGAAGTCCATCATCGTGTCGTAGATCCCGCTGGCCACCTCCGCGCTGATACCGCGCGCGACGCAGCCGGGGACGCCCTCTTCCGGATTGCCGTAGATGAAGTTGCGGCGCTCCTCCTCCATGACCTTCTGCTTCTTCTTGCTCATCGCGCGGCGCACGAGGTCGCTGCGGCCCAGTGTGTAGCCGCCGAGGTCGCGGACGATCTGCATGACCTGCTCCTGGTAGACGATGCAGCCGTAGGTGGGCTCCAGGATCGGGATGAGCTCCGGGCAGGCGTAGGTGATGGATTCGGGGTGGTTCTTGCCCTGGATATACCGGGGGATGAAGTCCATCGGCCCGGGGCGGTAGAGCGAGATGCCGGCGATCACGTCCTCCAGGTTCTGCGGGCGCAGCTCCTTCATGAAGTTCTGCATGCCGCCGCTTTCCAGCTGGAACACGCCGTCCGTGTGTCCGGTCGACAGGGAGGCGTAGACGGCAGGATCGTCGTAAGGGATGTCCTCCAGGCGGACCTGTGCCATGCGGGCGGCATTCTGCAGCACCGTGAGGGTCCGGAGTCCCAGGAAGTCCATCTTGAGCAGTCCCAGCTCCTCGATCGTCGTCATCGTGAACTGGGTGGTCGTGCTGCCGTCCTGGGCCCGCGCCAGCGGCACGAGGTCCTCGGCGGGCTCCGAACAGATGACCACGCCGGCGGCGTGGACGGACGTGTGGCGGGGCAGGCCCTCCAGGCGTCTGGACATGTCGAGGAGGCGCCTGACTCTTTCATCTCCCTCGTACGCCTTCTTGAGGTCCGGGTTCATGCTCAGGGCCTTGTCCAGCGTGATGCCGAGCTCGTTGGGCACCATCTTGGCGATGCTGTCCACGAAGCCGTAGGGGAGGTCCATCACGCGGCCGACGTCGCGCAGCACGCCTCTCGCGGCGAGCGTACCGAAGGTCACGATCTGCATGACGCGGTCCGCCCCGTATTTGTCCGTGACGTACTGGATGACCTCTCCGCGTCTCTCATAGCAGAAGTCCACGTCGATATCGGGCATGGACACGCGCTCCGGGTTCAGGAAGCGCTCGAACAGCAGGCTGTAGCGGATCGGGTCGATATCGGTGATGTGCAGGCAGTACGAGACGATGCTGCCGGCGGCGCTGCCTCTGCCCGGCCCGACGATGATCCCGTGCTCCCGCGAATAGTTGATATAGTCCCACACGATGAGGAAGTAGTCCACGTATCCCATCCTGCGGATCGTGTCCAGTTCGTAGCGCATCCGCTCCCGGAGGTCATCCCCGGCGTCCGGGTAGCGCTCGCGCAGGCCGTCCTCACACAGTTTGTTCAGGTAGGTCCAGGAGTCGTAGCCCTCCGGCACGTCGAAATGCGGGAGCTTGGTCACGCCGAATTCGATCTCGACGCTGCAGCGGTCCGCGATCTTCTGCGTGTTTTCGAGCGCCTCCGCGGCGTAGGGGAAGAGCGCGCGCATCTCCTCCTCGCTCTTGATGTAGAACTGGCCGCCCTCGTAGCGCATGCGGTCCTCGTCGGAGAGCTTCTTGCCGGTCTGGATGCACAGGAGGATGTCGTGGGGCTCCGCGTCCTGCGCGTAGGTGTAGTGGACGTCGTTGGTGGCGATCAGCGGGATGCCGAGCTTCCGGTGCATCCGCAGGAGGCCGGCGTTGACCGTCTGCTGGTCCTTGTACCCGTGATCCTGCAGCTCCAGGAAGAAATTGCCCTCCCCGAAGATCTCCTGCAGGCGCAGGGCGGCCTCTTCCGCCTCCGCGTCATTGCCGCGCACGAGGCTGCGCGCCACCTCGCCGGCCAGGCAGGCGGAGGAGGCGATGATCCCTTCGTGGAATTCCCTGAGCAGATCCATGTCCACGCGGGGCTTGTAGTAATAGCCTTCCGTGAACGAGCGGCTCACGATCTTCACGAGGTTCTCGTAACCCTTGTTGTTCTCCGCGAGCAGGATCAGGTGGTAGTAGCGGTCGTCCCCGGCGCTTTTCTCCCGGTCGAAGCGGGAGCCCGGGGCGACGTAGACCTCACAGCCGAGCAGCGGCTTGATGCCCTCCGCCCGGCAGGCCTTGTAGAAGTCGATGACGCCGTACATCACGCCGTGGTCGGTGATCGCCGCGGCGTTCATGCCGAGTTCCTTCACTCTCCGGACGTATTCGGAGATCTTGTTGGACCCGTCCAGCAGAGAATATTCTGTATGCACATGCAGATGGACAAAAGACATGCCGGTCCCTCCGGATATTCAGCCTCAGATTCCGTCTATGATGCCGCCTCAGATGCCGCTCCGTATAAACGCCTCCGCGATCAGCAGGTCCTCCGGCGTCGTCACTTTCAGGTTGCGGTAGGAGGCCGTGACGAGGCGGATCCTGGCGCCGCAGACAGCCTCGGCGACCATCGCGTCGTCGGTGACCTGCCTGCCGTCGATCGTTCCCTCCGGGCTCCTGCGCGCCGGCAGCTGCCGGTAGGCGTCCCGGATCATCCCGAACGGGAAGACCTGGGGCGTCTGCACCTGCCACAGTGTGCGCCGGTCCGGCGTGGAGACGGCACAGCCCTCCGCGTCGCTGACCTTGATCGTATCCTTGACCGGTACCGCCGCCACGGCGCCGTCGGCGCCTTCCACAGCGACCGCGTCGTACAGGTCCCTGAGAAAAGTCTCCTCCGGAAACGGTCTCGCGCCGTCCTGGATGAAGACGATATCGCAGGGCCACGTCACAGCTTCCAGACCTCCGGCGACGCTGTCGTACCGCTCCGCCCCGCCGGCCGTGACCGCCCGGAGCTTCGCCCCGAGTCCCTGCTCCGAGAGGCAGGCGCGGGCGCAGGTTTCATCGCCGTCCGGGACGACCAGCACGATATCGCTGATCACCGGGGACGCCTCCATGCGCCGGTAAGCGTGTGTGAAGAGCGGCGCTCCTCCGAGATCCATGTACTGCTTGGGCACTTCCGCGCCCATCCTGCGGCCGCTGCCGGCCGCCAGCACCAGTGCGGTGCATCGTCTGTCATACATCGCTCGTTCCTCTCTTCGTCCGTCGGGGCGTGTCGTCCGGGGCTTGTGTCGTCCCGGGGGTCCGTCCGGGCCGTGTTCCCCGTCTGTCAGCGGCTGCCGAGCCGCAGTGCGGGCCGGGCGTTCAGGTCCAGTCCGCTCACGTTTCCGCGGATGAATTCGTAGTAGGCGGCGCTTCCGATCATCGCCGCGTTGTCGGTGCAGAGGATGGGCGGCGGACAGAAGAACTGCACGTTCTTCTCACTGCAGGCCTCCTGCATCGCGGCGCGCAGCGCCGAGTTGGACGCGACGCCGCCCGCCAGCGCCAGTCTGGTCAGCCCGAACTCCTCGACGGCCGTCATGGCGTGGGAGACGAGGACGTCCACCACCGACTGCTGGAAGGAAGCCGCCACGTCGGGCACGGAGATCTCCTCCCCCTTCATCCGGCAGCTGTTCAGGTAGTTCAGGACGGAGGACTTCAGGCCGCTGAAGCTGAAATCATAGACGGATCCCGCCACCTTGCCCCTGGGGAAAACGATGGCCTGCGGATCCCCCTCTTTGGAGACGCGGTCGATCTTGGGACCGCCCGGATAGCCCAGGCCGATCTCCCTCGCGACCTTGTCGAAGGCTTCCCCGGCGGCGTCATCCTGCGTCTTCCCCAGGATCTCGTACTCGCCGTAGTCCTTCACCAGGACGAGGTGGGTGTGGCCGCCCGAGACGACCAGGCAGCCGAAGGGCGGCTCGAGTTCCGGCGCGGCGATGTAATTCGCGCAGATGTGTCCTTCGATGTGGTGTACGCCGATCAGCGGCAGTCCGGTGGCGAAGCTCAGCGCCTTGGCCGCCGACACGCCGATCAGGAGCGGTCCCACCAGCCCGGGGCCGTAGGTGACGGCCACGGCGTCGATGTCCTGCAGTGTCCTGCCGGCTTCCGCCAGCGCCTGCCGGATCACCTGGTTGATGCGCTCCACATGTTTTCTCGAAGCGATCTCCGGCACCACGCCCCCGTAGAGCGTGTGGATATCGATCTGGGACGAGATCACGTTGGAAAGGACGGTGCGCCCGTTCACAACGACGGCCGCCGCCGTCTCGTCACAGCTCGATTCGATCGCCAGGATCGCGGTCTCTGTTCCATTCATTCCTGATTCTCCTCAGCAAATCCAAGCGTAATGGACTTCCCGTCCTTGCCCTCCTCGCAGACCGGGAAGATCTCCCGGACCATCGGCATGAAGGGCTCCGGCCTTACGAGCGCCGGGCTGTAGTGGGTGAGCCACATGCGCGCCGGCTGTGCCTCCCGGCCGATCTGTGCGGCCTCCCGGAAGGTCATGTGCCGGTTCTCCTTGGCCTTCCCGAGCTTCTCATCCTCACCGTACATGCCCTCGCAGATGAAGAGATCCGCACCGCGGGCCTCCTCCGTGATGACCGCGCAGGGGCGCGTGTCGGTGCAGTAGGTCACGTGGATCCCCTTCCGGGCCGGCCCCATGACGAGGTCGGGCGTCAGCGTGCCGCTCTCCGTGACGATCGTCTCGCCCTTCTGCAGGCGTCCCCAGAAAGGCTTCGGGATCCCCAGTGCCTCCGCCTTCTCCGGATGGAAGCGTCCCGCCCTGTCCAGACGGAAGCTGTAGCCGTAGCAGGTCACCGAATGGCGGACCCGGAAGGCGCGGATGCGCAGATCCTTCTCGCCGGGCAGCGTGAATTCCTCCTCCTGCTCGCCGAGTTCCCGGAACTGCAGCTCAAAAGGCAGCTCCGGACAGATCACGCGCAGCGAAGTGACCACCCGCTCCAGGCCCTTGGGGCCGACCAACAGGAGCGGTTCCGTACGCTCGGCATTGCCCATGGTGAGCAGGAGCCCCGGCAGCCCGCTGATGTGATCCGCGTGAAAATGGGTGAACAGGATCACGTCGATGGGCTTGGCGCTCCACCCTTTCTTCTTCATTGCGACCTGGGTCCCCTCGCCGCAGTCCACCAGGATCTGCCGGCCGTTGTACCGCACCATCAGCGCGGTCAGGTATCGATAGGGCAGGGGCATCATCCCGCCTGTCCCCAGAAGACAGCAATCGATCATAGCTGTACCGTCTTTCCTTTTCTGAGCCACATGATGAGGGCATCCTCCCTGGGCTCTGTATAGAAGTCTCTCCGGATCCCTTCCGTGCGGAACCCGCAGCGCTCATAGACCGCGATCGCCGCCCGGTTGGAGGCGCGCACTTCCAGCGTGTAGGCCTCGAGTCCGTTCTCTCCGCCTTCCCGCAGGGCCGCTTCCATCATCCTGCCGGCGATCCCCAGGCCCCGCCACCGGGGCAGGACCGCCACGTTCGTGATCTCGCCCTCGCCGGCGATCAGGCGCAGGCCGAGTGTCCCGACCACCTGCCCGTCTCCGTCCTTCGCGGCAAAATACCGCACATACGGCAGCAGCAGCGTCGCGTGATACACTTCTCTGGACCAGGCGTCCCGGAAGCAGGCCTGCTCCACGGCCAGCGCGCCGTCCAGGTCCGCCATCGTCATCGCCTCGATCCGGACGTTCTCACCCCCGATCATATGCGGTAGTCCCTTCGCTCGCTGTGCTCCTGCTCCGCCTGCGACAGGCGCAGGTAGACCGGCCGGAAATCGTCGGCCGGCACGAGGCAGGACGCGCCTTGCTCCGCATAGATCTGCGCGGCGCGCACCGCCGTCGCGGCGGCCCGCTGTCTCGACATGTGCGGCGGCGCGAACCGGCAGGTGAGCTTCCCGTCGAGGATCTCCATGGCGCGGGCGCCGTACACCGGCACACCGTCTCCGAGCAGGGTGACCTCCGTCTCGCCTGTCTCCGCCGCGATCTCCATGACTTTATCCAGGATGACCTCCAGGTCGGTCACGCACTGCGGGTACAGGATCTCCATGCCGCCCGTCGGCGCTGTCTGCTCTCCGCCGCCCACCGGGAACCGGTAGATCCCGGTGTAGACCTGCTGCCGGCGCGCGTCCATCATGGGGCATACGAGCCCTCTCGCGCCCCACATGTTGCAGGCGATGGCGTCCACCGTAGGCACCGGCAGGATCGGTCTTTCGATCGCCAGTCCGAGGCCCTTGGCCGTGGCCGCCCCGATCCGGAGTCCCGTGAAGGATCCCGGTCCCTCCGTGATGGCGATGGCATCGATCTCCTTGAGATCCAGGCCTACGAGGTCCCGGACCGCCGCCATCATCGGCACGAGGCTCTGTGAGTGTTTCTTCTGAAACTGCACGCTGTATTCCGCGACAAGTGTCTCCCCGTCCAGCAGCGCGCACGCCGCCACCGGCCCGGAGGCTTCGATCGCAAAGATCTTCATATCCGTGAACATTCCTTTCAGTTTCCTTCTGTATCCGAGATCGTGATGCGCCGCCAGGAGGGATCCCTCTCCGGGTCCTTCTCGATCCGCACCGTGCGGACCTGCGCCGGGAGCATCTCCGCGATCCGCTCCGGCCACTCGATCAGGCAGACGCCGTCCCCCTCCAGATATTCGTCGAGGCCGACCTCTTCCATCTCCTCGGGCTCCTCGATCCGGTAGACATCAAAGTGATAGAGCGGCAGCCGTCCGTCCTCGTAGATCTGCAGGATCGTAAACGTCGGCGAGCTGACCGTCTCCGTGACGCCCAGCCCTTCCGCGAAGCCTTTCGAGAAGACGGTCTTGCCCGTCCCCAGGTCCCCTGCCAGGGCGTAGATCTCCCCGGCCTGCGCAGCCTCTCCGAGCTTCCTGCCGATCGCCAGGGTCTCCTCCCGGCTGTGGCTCTCCATGATCTGCTTGCTCAATGTTATTCCCTCATTTCAGAAAAAAGTAGTATTTAATTATACGCTTTCCGGCCTCTCTGAACAAGACATATTGTGCGGCAGGGCACTTCGGCCCGCGCAGAAACAGCCGGCACAGCTCCGATGTCCGCTGTGCCGGCTGCAGTGATACGATGTCGACGGGCGGTCTCCCCGCTCAGGCCGTCGCGCTCTCCTGTCCAGAGGCGCCGTACTTGATGATCGGGCTGATCTTCTTGTAGACCAGCATCGTGAGGACGGAGATCACGCTGCCCTTGAGGAGGTTCAGCGGCGCGACCATCCAGATGACGAAGGACGTGATGTCCGTCACGTTCGGATTGATCGCGGTGCCCATCCCGAGGATGGCGTCCAGCGGCATGCCGAAGAGCTTCGAGAAGGTCGGCAGGAGGTAGATCGCGTTGAACCAGGTGCCGAAGACGGTCATGATGACGGTGCCGACAGTGCATGCGATCATAGCTGTCGAGCGTGATTTCTTAAACCGGTAGATGATCGACGCGGGCAGCACCAGCATGCTGCCGACCAGGAAGTTGGCCAGGTCCCCGACGAAGGCCGTGCTGGTCGACTTGAGCAGGAGCTTCACGACCTGCTTGAGGAACTCCACGAGCACGCCCGCCACCGGTCCGAAGGCGAATCCGGCGATCAGCGCCGGCAGCTCGCTGAAGTCCACCTTGTAGAAACCGGGCGCGAACGGGACGCCGAAGTCGAAGCAGTAGAGGATGCCCGCGACCGCGCTGAACATGCCGATCATGACGATCTTGCGCGTCGCGAGGATGCGCTCCCGGCTCCCGTTCTTCAATACGGCGGCCTTCTCAAAGGCATACGCGATGCCGACGAGGATGACGACCGTCAGGAGACACACGAGCACGAAGCCCGCGTTGTCCGCCACTGCCTGCATAAGTCCGTTTCCCATAACTGCCTTCCTTTCCCGCACATACTGCTGTGCGCGACAGACACACCGCGGGCGCCTCCGCCTGCGGTGCCGGACAGCGTTCCGCACCGGCGCCTCGCGCGGTCCGTGTCCTCTCCTCTTTCATGCCGAGACCTTCAAAACCCGTCCGCCGCATAAAAGAGCCCCGCACAGAATCATCTGTACGGGGCAGTCTGTCCGCGGAAAGCAGACCGCATGAACCGGTCTGTACCTGACTGAGACTTTGAAGTTTCTTCCATCCAGACTATACTGTTGGTCCCGGAGTTGCACCGGGTCGGCCGCCGAAGCGGTTCGCGGACTGTACCGCCAGTAGGGAATTGCACCCTGCCCCGAAAATTCAAATATCTATTCAGTTGTATGTGGGTTCCCGGAAAGGATCAGCTGATCCTGTACTGGAACCGGCGCCTCTGGTTCTCATCGTCGACCTTGCGGATCTCTGCGCCGAGGTGGCGGAGCTTCTCGGGGAAGTCCTCGTAGCCTCTCTCGATGTAGTGGATCTTGTAGATCTCCGAATCGCCCTCTGCTGCAAGTGCCGCGATCACGAGCGCCGCCCCCGCGCGGAGGTCCGGGCTGTCCATGTTCGCGCCTGTGTATTTCTCAACGCCGTCGATGATGGCGGTGTTGCCTTCCACCGTGATCGAGGCTCCCATCTTGGTGAGCTCGTCCACGTATTTGAAGCGGTTCTCGAAGATGCTCTCCGTCACGATGCTGATGCCCTTGCAGAGGCCCAGCAGGACGGTGATCTGCGGCTGCATATCCGTGGGAAAACCGGGATACGGCAGCGTCTTGACATTGGTGTGCAGGAGCCGCCGGTTGGCGACCACGCGGACCGCGTCGCCCGACTCGCGGATCTGACATCCGACCTCGGTGAGCTTCGCGCTGATGGACTCCAGGTGCTTGGGGATCACGTTCTTGATGGTGATGTCGCCCTTCGTGGCAGCTGCCGCGAACATGAAGGTTCCGGCTTCGATCTGGTCGGGGATGATCGAATAGTTCGTCCCGTGCAGATACTCCACGCCGCGGATGCGGATCACGTCCGTGCCCGCGCCTTTGATCTTCGCGCCCATGCTGTTGAGGAAGTTCGCGAGATCGACGACATGCGGCTCTCTCGCCGCGTTCTCGATGATCGTATAGCCGTGTGCCTTCACCGCCGCCATCATGACGTTGATGGTCGCGCCGACGGACACGACGTCCATATAGATGTGGGCTGCGGTCAGCTCCTCCGCCTCCGCGACGACCATGCCGGGGGAGACGAGACGCACATCCGCGCCGAGGGCACGGAAGCCTTTGATGTGCTGGTCGATCGGACGGAGTCCGATGTTGCAGCCGCCCGGAAGCGCCACTGCGGCCTTTCCGTACTTGCCGAGAAGAGAACCGATCAGATAATAGGAACCGCGGATCTCGCGGACCAGCTCATTGTCGACGGGCTCTCCCTTCTTGATTGCGGAGCCGTTGATCCGGAAAGTGTGCCGGTCGATCTGTTCCACATGCGCGCCGATCGTTGCGATCACTTTCAGGATCGCGCGGATATCGCTGACGTCCGGCACGTTCTCGACCGTCACGGTCTCGTTGGTCATGATCGAAGCGGCGAGGATCGCCAGCGCAGCGTTCTTGGCGCCTGCGATCTCCACTTCACCGGACAGCGCGTTACCGCCTTTGATAACGTAATGTTCCATAGAGTCCCTCAATATGTCCACCTGCGTCTGTCTGCGGATGAAGCGTCGCAGAACTCAAAATCGCGGGAAATATCGCCTAAGCAAAGTCAGTAATAGCATACCGCTTTCTGCAGAAACTGTCAAACCTCGCGGCCGTCCCTCAGGCGCCGCCTCCGCCCCGCCGGGAGCTGCCGTTTTTGGTGTCTTTCTGCGGTTTTTCCGTCCTGTCCCGGTGCCGGTCCTTCCGTTTTCTGACAGAATACCCGAATTTTCCGACTTTTTCCCCGAGTGTGAAATATTCCCCGTGGACGTAGGAAAGGAGGTCGGCCCGGTCCAGCTGCAGCCTTCCGCGCTCGTCCAGGAGCGCGCTGTCCACGTTGACGCCCGTCACCTCCGCCAGGAACATTGTGTGCGTTCCGAGGGGGATCATCTGCCGGACCCGGCATTCCAGGTTCACGGGGCTCTCCGCGATCCCCGGCGTGCGGATGGTCCGCGACGGCGCCTCCGTGAGTCCCAGGTGCGCGAACTTGTCCAGGTCCCTGCCGGACCTTACGCCGCACAGGTCTGTCGCGTACGCGAGCTTCCGGTTGGTCAGGCTCAGCACGAATTCCTCGGTCCTCTTGATGATCCCGTACGAATATCTCTCAGGCCGGATCGATACGGAGATCATGACCGGGTCGCTGCAGACCGTCCCCGCCCAGGCGGCGGTCATGATATTCCTGCGCCCGTCCTCATCCATGCTGCAGATCAGGGCCGCCGGTGCGGGATTCAGCATGTTGGCCGGTTTCCAGTAAGTGCGTTCCATGTCGTTCCCCTGTATCGGCGGCTCAGTGCAGGAAATGCAGGAGCAGGGCCGCGAGGCCGGCGCCTTCAATCAGCTGCACCGCCAGAAGGGCGATCAGCAGTCTGTAGGAGATCCTCCCGCGCTTGTCCGCCTCCGCATCCGGGGCGGTCTGTTCCTTCAGGACGGCCAGCTCCGCGCTCAGCTGTTCGGTCTGCTTCGCGAGTTCGGCGATCACGGATGCCTGCACGTTGCGGTAGACGCGCACGTGGTCCTTGTGCGCCGCCGCGTCGGAGTTCTCGATGAGGAAAGCGTTCTGCCGCTGGGCATCCGCCACCGCCTCGATGATCCGGCTCTCCAGCATCGTCGTGTCGAAGCTCTGCAGCTGCGCCAGCTTCTCCTCGATGCGCGTGTTGTTCTCTTCGAGCAGGCGCCTGTACTCGTCTCCGGCGCTGCGGTTCATGAACTGCAGCTTCTGTACCAGCTCCTGGTTGCGCTCGCAGAGGCTCTTCAGCTCCTCCGCCGCGCGTGTATAGTCTTCGACTTCCGCCTTGAGGCGGTCCGTCTGGGCGGCCTCCGCCGCGCCGTTGGCCCGGATCATCTGATCCGGATCGTAAAGATCGATCTTCGGTCCCGCATTCTCAAGGATCCTTGCTGCTTCCATCCGTGCCCCCTTCGGCCTTCCCGGCCGGTGTGCTGTCTGTACGGTTCTGCAATGTCTTTCTGGTCCCCGCTATCATATCATTCCGGGGAGCTTAAGACAACGCCCGTTTTTTATTATGCATTTTACACAAAAACTCTTTCCGATTCATCCATTTTTATAGCAGTTTACAGTCCGTTCATGGTGTGTTCACGGTTTGTTCATAAATATTTGCTATAAATATAGTCAGAAGGGATGTTGCAAATATATATTTTTCATAATCGCCCGGGCGCCGTGAGGTGTCCGGGCACTCCTCTGTCCTCAGTTCTCTGTCCGGCGGGCCGCACCCGGAATGTTCCGGACCAGCTGCCAGGCCAGACGCGCCACGGAAGGCAGGTCCCCCGCCTCCGTCCGCATGCCGGTCCCGACATAGAGAGGGTAGACCTTCCCGCAGGCCGGGTCCTCCGGCCGGGTCAGCGATTCCTCCGGCAGCGGCTGTTTGGTGACGGAGACGCCGGCTTCCCGCAGCAGGTCCTCCCGGATCCTCACCGCGCTGAGCGAACGGCTTCTCTCAATCGCCTTCTGCCAGATCGTGTCGTCCCCGCCCTGCGCATACCGCTTCCGCAGCAGCCGTGTGCCGGCCGCCCTGGCCGGTGCACAGAGCGCCAGCAGCGGTGCCGGGAGGTTCTTATCCAGCACGTAGAGCGCCTCTGCGGCGGCGTGCGGGTCATCCGCACTGTCCCGCAGGCTTCCTTCCTCTGAGATCCCGGCGCGGGCTCCCGGCACGAAGAGGCACTTTCCGTCGATGCGCTGCGCGCGGCATCCCAGGTCCGCTTCCGCGGCGATGCCCGTGAGACGCTCGTCGAACAGCCCGATGTCCTCGATCGCGTTCATGCTGAACATGGCCGCCCGCACGTCGGGGGCGAAGACCGTCCCGGGACGAAACCCTTTCGCCGTCCGGCCTCTGTCCCTGCGGCCGACCTGCCCGGCGGCGCTGAGCAGGACGCCTGTGCTCTCGGTCCTCCCCGGCTCCCCGGCGCGCACGATCCGCGCCTGTGCGGCGTAGCACCTCTCCTCGGCGAGCATGGCGTCGAGCAGGCGCTCCGTCATGGACCTGCCCGCCTGTACGTCGGGGGACAGGAGCAGCGCATAGGGGGTGCGGACCAGGTGCAGACCGCAGTTGGCGGCATGCCACTTGCCGGTTTTCAGGCCGGTCCGGAAGATCGTGATCCCCGGATATTTCTCCTTATATGTCTCCTCCGGAAGCCGCCCCGCGCTGTCATCGACGATCAGTATGCCGGGGACATAAGTCCCGCGCAGCAGCGAGCGGATGCAGGCATCCGGATCTCTTGTATCTTCTCCCATGAGGATGACCGCCGTGACCCACATGCGGACATCTGTCTGGCCTTCTGTCATCTTCCGTCTCTTCCCTTCTCTCCCGCTGCGCTCACTGTACGCTGATCATGCCCGGGTCCCACACGACCAGGTAGCCCATCTCGCGCACCATCCTGCAGAAGCGGAGGCTGTCCGCCATCAGGTCCTCTTCGCTGCGTCCGCTGAGGTGCCCGGGGTCCTCCGGGTCTCCGAAGATCCCCGTGTAGAGTCCCTGGAGCTCCGGCCGCACGTGCATGCAGCGCACATCGACCGCGATGGCATCCTGTACCGTCAGCGCGCGGTCGAAGGGGCCTCCTTCGGCCTCGTCCCAGCCTTCGAACATGACGCGGCCGGCGCTGTCCATCATGCCGCCGGCGATGCGGTGGCGCCTGTTCAGCACCTTGCCGCCCACGATTCCCACGTCACTTCTCGCCGTAAAAATATCCGGCGCATACCGCACCGTGTAGAGGCGGCTGCCATCCTCCGACGACACCTCCGCGGGGATCCTGCGCTCGCGGAAATAGGCCTGGAGCGCGGCCCTGCCGGCCTCCCGGATCCTGCCCTCCTCGGGCTCCCGCTCCGCCGCGGTGACGCCCGTACTGTGGTACAGGATCTTCGCGATGTGGCCGACCGCGGACTTCGGCGCCCGCAGCATCAGGTCATAATCCAGCGCTCCCTCGAATTCCCGGCGGCATTTCAGCGCCAGGAACAGCTCGCGCCGGACCGCCAGCAGGTGGCCGATGTAGTTGGTGCTCAGCAGATAGTCCTTGTTGAAGCCGGGCTTGCGGTCGGGGATGTACTGTTTTCTCCCCGAAGAGTCGATGTGGTCCTCGTCCGTGTATACCAGTTCGGCATTCGTCCGCACGAGATAGAGGAAGATCTCAAAGAGCGCGTCCGCCGTGAGCAGGTCGCCCACTTCCGCGCGGAGGAGGTAGTCGCCGATGCAGTTTCTGGCCGCCGTATTGAGCACCTGGGCCTCTCCCCTGCAGCCCGCAAGGGACAGATAGCGGATCCTGTTGTCCGGATAGTACTGCAGGAGCTCCCGCACGCCGCCCGTCAGGCTCCTGTCCGCGACGATGATCTCGAACTGCCCGTATGTCTGCAGCAGGACGGAGCTGAGCGTCCTCTCGAAATGCCGCAGTGTCGGCTCATTGGTCGTGATGATCACCGAGAAAACAGGCGCATACGCATTGTCCGGCAGCGAGACCTCGTCGCCCAGGACTTCCGAGGGGCTCTCGCCCTCTCCCAGCCGCCGGGAGATCTCTCTCTGCTCATCCAGGACCGCCTGCGCCGGCGGCGCGTAGACATAGCGGTCTCCCGCCGCCGCGGCCGCCACTTCCGACGCCGCGTGCGATGCCGAGTTGGCAGCGCCCGCCACAGCGCCTCTGGCAGCTTCCGCGGCTTTCTTTCCGGCGCCTGCCGCGCGGGCAGCCGCAGCACCGATGCCGCGCCCGCCTTTCCGGATCCCCCCGGCCACGGCGCCGACGGCCTTCCCGGCCGCGTTGCCGATCCCGGAGATCATATTGCCTGCCATTTTTCTGAAGTCTGCCACTTTGGCGCCTCACTCCCGCCCGCGGCCGGGCTCATCGCACGTCTGTATCCGTGATGTCCACGCGGAACCGCTTCTCCGAAGGGTCCGTCGTAAAGTACTTGTGGTAATAAGGATCCTCCCGCATGAGCCTGGGGTGGAGCTGCCGGAGGGCCTGCCGCTCCTGCGGCAGCCGCGTGAGACGCTCCTCCTTGGTCTGCTCATTCTCGATGGATCCGTGCTCGTGGTAGTGCAGGTACATGTTGTTGCGCACCACGTTGTAATAGCCGAGTTCGAAGAGCCGCAGGCAGAAGTCGATGTCGCTGCAGCAGTCCGGGAACCGCTCCTCGTCGAAGCCGCCCGCCTCCGCAAACACTTCCCTGCGCACCATCATGCAGGCGCCGCTCACCGCGAGGACGTTCCGCACCCCTTTGTTGAAATCGAAGTGGTGGGACTCCGAGTTCTGCTTGAGCCGGAGCCTGTTGACCGGGACGCCGCCCGCCATCAGGATGCCGGCGTGCTGGATGACGTCCGAATCCGGATAGAGAAGCTTGATGCCGACGGCGCCGACGTAAGGCAGCTTGGCCTTCTCCGACAGATGGGACAGCCAGCCGTCGGTGTGGATCTCCACGTCGTCGTGCAGGAAGAGCAGCATCTCCCCGCCGGCCTCCCTCGCGCCGCGGTTCATGAAGCCGGCCATGTTGAAGGGCCCGGGCTCATAGATATAGACGGCGTGTCCGTTCTCGTTCAGCTCCTCCACCAGGCGCTCCACACGGCGGCGGTTCTCCTCGCTGCTGCCGTTGTCGACGATGATGATCTCGTGCGGCACGGTCGTGTGCGCCTCGATGGAGCGGGCGCAGTCCTCCAGCATGGCAGGATTGTCCCGGCTCGGGAGGATGATGCTGATCAGGCGGGTCGCCGCGCTCTCGCGGCTGTACCTGCCGGTGAGCGATCCGTGGATGAGCCGCCCGTCCCAGAGGGAGACTTTGGAGGACGCGTGGAACAGGACCTCCTGGATGTGGCCGATGGGGAACTGTCCGCCGGCGACCGCTTTCCGGCTCCTGCGCTCGAAGCCGCCGTCCGCCTGCGCCAGTTTTAGGCACACCTTCCCGTAGATCCACTCGCGCATCGGATCGTCGTCCTCATTGGTCCTGGCGAGCTCCTCGTCCCGGCGGTCCTTCTGTCTGGCCGACGCGATCTCGATGTCCTCGGCCCTGCGGAGCCCCGGGTTGATCAGCAGCAGTGCCTCCGACCGGAGGGCGATCACATTGCCGAAGTAAAAGGTGGAGAGGAAGGTGTCCGGCGACCAGTCAGGCTTCATCCACGGTGCCGTGTACGTGCCGTCCTCCCGCCGTCTGTCCTCGTCCCCGTACACGAGGTGCACGTCCGGATGATCGATGAAATAATCAAGGATCAGCCGCACCGCCGGTGCGGACAGCTCTCCGTCGTCGTCGTGCACGATCAGGATCTCCGGCCTCTTCTCCCCGGAGAGGATATAGTTCTTTAAATGAGAGTAGCGCAGGATCTCATAGGACGGATCCTGCCCGTCGCGCGTCCGCTCCGCCAGGGCGCTCAGCAGCTTGCTCTCATGTTCTGTGTACCATTCGCTGTAATTTACGATCATTCCTGCCTCGATTCCGAAATGTTCCCATCCTGTCCTTACTCTAGCATTTTTTGTACCTCTGCACAATGGCAGGTACAGCAATTTGATTGACAGTGCCCCCGAAAGTCTATATATTGTTTTTAGGAAGTATGCGCAAAAACACTGCGCGTCCGCAACAATTTTTAGTCATACTCAATGAAGAAAGCAGGTGGATGAATATGTATCTTGACGATTACCGGCGCTGGCTGGCAGCGGATCTCGAGGACTGCGATCTGCACACCGAACTCGCAAAGATCGAGGGGGACGATGAGGCGATCAAGGAGCGATTTGCGGTGGCACTGCAGTTCGGCACCGCAGGTCTGCGCGGCACGCTCGGCGCCGGCACCAACCGTATGAATATCTGGGTCGTCCGTCAGGCCACCCAGGGCGTCGCCGACTGGGTGAAGACACAGGGCGGCACCCAGACCGTCGCGATCAGCTACGACAGCCGTCTGAAGGGCTGGAACTTCGCCAGGGATGCCGCAGGCGTCCTCGCAGCGAACGGCATCAACGTCCGCATCTACGACGAGCTCATGCCCGTCCCGGCACTCTCCTTCGCGACCCGCTACTATCACTGCAACGCGGGCATCATGATCACCGCTTCCCACAATCCGGCCAGGTACAACGGCTTCAAGGCCTACGGCCCGGACGGATGCCAGATGACCGATGACGCTGCGGCGATCGTTTATGACGCGATCCAGAAGACCGATGTCCTGACCGGCGCGAAGTACATCACTTTCGCGGAAGGCGTCGAGCGCGGTCTCATCCGCTTCGTCGGCAACGACTGCAAGGAAGCCCTCTACGAGGCCATCGAGGCGCGCCAGGTGCGTCCGGGTCTCTGCAAGACGGCCGGCCTGAAGCTCGTCTACTCCCCTCTGAACGGCACGGGCCTCGTCCCTGTGACCCACGTTCTGAAGGACATGGGGATCACCGACATCACGATCGTGCCCGAGCAGGAGTATCCGAACGGCTACTTCACCACCTGCCCGTATCCGAACCCCGAGATCTTCGAGGCGCTGCAGAAGGGCCTCGAGCTCGCCAAGGAAGTCGGCGCAGATCTGATGCTTGCCACGGATCCCGACGCGGACCGCGTGGGCATCGCCATGAAGTGCCCGGACGGCTCCTACGAGCTCGTCAGCGGCAATGAGATGGGCGCTCTCCTGCTCGACTACATCTGCGCGGGACGCATCGAACAGGGCACCATGCCCAAGAATCCTGTCGCCGTCATGTCCATCGTCTCCACGCCTCTGGCTGAGAAGATCGCCGAGCACTACGGCGTCGAGCTGCGCCAGACCCTGACCGGCTTCAAGTGGATCGGCGACCAGATCGCCCAGCTCGAAGCTGCCGGCGAGGTGGACCGCTTCATCTTCGGTTTCGAAGAGAGCTACGGCTACCTGGCAGGCCCTTATGTCCGCGACAAGGACGCCATCATCGGCTCCATGCTGATCTGCGAGATGGCTGCCTACTACCGCAGCATCGGCTCCAGCATCAAGCAGCGTCTTGAAGAGATCTACGCCCAGTACGGCCGCTATCTCAACAAGATCGACACCGTCGAGTTCCCCGGCCTCTCCGGCATGGAGAAAATGGCGGGCATCATGACCGGCCTCCGCGAGAATCCTCCGACCGCCCTCGGCGAGAGGAAGATCGTCTCCGTCACCGACTACACGAAGCCCGAAGAGACCGGCCTTCCCAAGGCCAACGTCCTCTCCTACGTTCTCGACGACGGCGCCAAGGTCATGATCCGTCCTTCCGGCACCGAGCCCAAGATCAAGGCCTACTACACCACCCTCGGCAAGGACCTCGCCGCCGCCCAGGCGGAGAAGGACGCCCTCTCCGAGGCCGTGAAGCCGATCTTTGCATGATAAGATAAGATCTCAGAGCAAAACGCGCAGGGAGTTTTCCCTGCGCGTTTTGTTGTGTGGCGGACGTTTCCTGGACACTGCGGCTGCTCTGCCGGCCCTTTGTGTTCATGAGAGGCACTCTGAACGAGCGGCTTGATCCGCCTGATCTGTGAAGTATGTCTGCCGGGCAAAAACCCGCAGCTTCGGGCTGCGGGTTTTTTTGAGCATGTGTCTGAGGAGACCGCTCATCAGAGCGGGATCCGAGTTTGGTCATTGCCCGGCAGGCATGCCGCACAGATCTACGCGGATCTCCGCGAAGTGAACCGTGCCTCTCATGAATACAGAGGATGCGGTTTTGTATGATTGTATACACAGCGCGCAGAGAACCGTCCCCTGCGCGCGGTCCCCTGCGCGCTTACATCTGCAGCGCCGCCGCCAGAAAACACAGCAGCACGCCGCCGAGGATGTCGGCGGTGTCGGTGTTGGCGGGGCCGAAGGCGCGGCCGCCGAGGTAGCCGAGGACGGTGCAGATGCCGGCGCCGGCGAAGGAGGCGGGGATCATTGCGGCGATGGGATACTGGAGAAGGCCGCAGACGGCGCCGCCGGTCAGGGCCATGCCGCCGGTGCGCAGGGAGAGGACCAGGTCCTCCCGCATGTCGATCTTCTCCATGCGGTGTTCAAAGAATGTCTTGCGCTTCAGGCCGATCATGACCATGCGGATCCCGCACAGGATCAGGAGGACGCCTGCCAGGACGCGCGGCCAGAAGGTGCTGCGCATGCCGGCGATCTCCGCGCGAAGGAGCAGGGTGCCGATCCCGTACCCGGTGCAGGCGACGAGGAGCTGCATGGCGCCCCACAGGAGCGCCATGATCGTCATGCGCCTGTCGAGATGGACGATATTCGATCCCTGCCGGGCCACGGCGCCGTAGACGCCGAGGCACAGCGACATTGTCAGGATGATCAGGCTCAGAACGTGCATATCAGTCTTCTTTCTCGATCCCGTCAGTCTTGATGATGAATTTGACGCTGCTGTCGGGATTGGTCTTCTCGCCGGTGAAGGTCTTGTAGACACCGGCGGCGTCCTTCAGTTCCGTGATCCGGCTGTCGATGGACTTGATGTCCGTGCGGTACAGGTCCGCCACTTTGCGGATGCCTTCCTCATTGAGTTTTGCACAGCCGTCCTTGAGCTCCACACTGCCGGACAGGATCTCCGCCATGCCGTCCGCCAGCTTCTGTGCGCCGTCGGAGAGCTTGCCGGTGCCTTCGTTCAGGGTTCCGGAGTTGTTCTTCAGCTGGGACGTGCCGCCGGCCAGTTCCCTGGCGCCGTCGGCCAGCTGCTGTGCGCCGGTCTCGAGGGTCTTCATACCGGAGAGCAGCTGTCTGGAATTGTCCTTGAGCTGCGCGGTGCCCGCCGCCAGCTTCTGTGCGCCGCCGGACACCTGCTCCACGCCGGCTGTGTACTGCGCGATGCCGTCATCGAGCTGTCCCGCGCCGGCCGCCAGCTGACCTACGCCCTCTGCGGCTTCCTGCAGGCTGCCGGCGAGCTGTTTCACACCGGCTGTGTACTGCTGGATGCCCTTGCTGAGGGTCTCGGCGCCGCTCTTCAGGCCGTTCTCCTCATCTGTCAGTGCCTGTGCGAACTGTCCTGCACCGGCTGCTGCCTGGTCGACGCCCGCCGTATACTGGGCGATGCTGCCGGCAAGGCCCGCGCCTTTCCCTTCACCGCCGCCATTGAGACCGCCGGCGACCTGTGAGGCGCCTTCCTGCAGCTGTCCCAGGCTGTCAGCGAGTGCCGACGCACTGCCGGCCAGCTTCTCAGAGGACTGGTTCGCGGCATCCACTGTACCTTCGAGGACCTGTGCCTTGCCGGCGACATTCCGGCTGCCCTCGGTCATGGCACTCAGTGCTCCGTCGAGATCCTGCATCGTGCCGTCCATGGAGGCGAGTGCCTGCTTCGCGGTGTCCGCGTCCGTTGTCAGAGCCTTTCCGCTCTCGCGGACGGAGCCGATCCGTCCGGAGACGGTCTCCGCGGAGGTCTGCAGGCCCGCTGCGCGCTGGGACAGGTCGGAGGCGGAAGCGGAGACGCTGTCCACCGCAGAAGCCGCTGCCGCATCGGCTGCGTCGCCTACGGCTGCGTCTACTTTTCCGGCGATGCCCGCTGCCTGGAGGGCTGCGATCGCGGTTTCTTTATCTTCTTCTGAGAGGCCGGAAGCTTTGATCGCGGAGACGGCCGCCTGGTAGACGCTGTCGCCGGATGCCGCCGCGCTTCTGCCGTCCGCTGCCGCGCTGCTCTTTACGTTTCCGAGGCCGTCTGAGAAATTCTGTGCCGCGGTCTGCAGGGACTGCGCGTCCTGCGTGAGGGTGCCGACGCCGTCCGACAGGCTGTCGAGGTCACTGCCGAGCTGCTCGCCGTCCTTGGAGAAGCTGTCCGCAGAGACCGCCTCCTGCAGCTGCTCCGCGGAGGAGCGGAACGCCGTGCCGGCCTGCTGTGCCTTCTCTGCGGCCGCCTGCAGATCGGAAGCGGCTGCGGAGACCGCCTGTGCCGCCTGCGTGATGCCTCCCGCATACTGGCCGATGCCCTCGGACAGCTGCTGTGCGCCCGCCTGCGCCTGGGTGAGCCCGCCGGCGACCTGCGACGCGCCGGTGCCGAGCTGCTGTGCGCCCTGACGGAGCGCCTCGGAGTTTGCGAATACCGCCCCTTCCTCACCGGCCTGCATGCCGGTGATCTGTGTGAGACCGTCCGCGATCTGCTGTGCGGTCCCGGTGATCTGGTCCGCGCTGTCGGCGAGCTTCTGTGCGCCGTCGGCAAGTTCCTGTCCGCCGTTCAGGAGCTGCTGCATCTGCTTCTGGGCATCCTCGCCGGCGAGGCCCTTCTGCAGCTGTGCCAGGCCCTGGGAGAGCTGTCCGGCTCCCTGCTTCAGTGCGCCGGAATTATTATTCAGTTCCCCGAGTCCCGCTGCCAGCTGCTGGGCGCCGGTGTCGACGCTCTGCACGCCTTCCGCGTACTGCGAGAGTCCCGCGTTCAGCTGCTTCGTGCCCTCTCCGGCCTCCTGCAGGCCGCCCGCCAGCTGCTGTGCACCGGTGTCGACCTGTGCGACGCCGTCCGTGTACTCCTTCACGCCGTCGGCGAGCTTCCGCGCGCCGTCCGCGAGATCCGAGGCGCCGTCACCGGCCTCCCCGATCCCGTCGGAGAGCTGTCCCGCGCCGTCCGCGAGCTTCTCGCCGTCGCTCTCCAGGTCCGCGATCTTGCTGTCCATCTCGTCGAAGATGCTGTCGTGATCCTCGTCGAGCGTCTCCTCGTCCTCACCGCTGAGCATGCCGGAGAAGACCATCGTCAGGCAGGTGCTCATCTCGAAGTCCTCGGCGTCGAAGGAGATCTCCACGGAGTCCGGGATGTCGAGGTCCGCCACCTTCTTCCGGGCTTTCTCGCTGGCGTCCATGCTCTCGAGGAGGTCTTCCGTATCCTGCTTGGCCGCATTGAGGCTCTCCTGCATACCCGGGAAAGCCATGCCGACGACCACCGTGTTCTTGCCCTCGGAGACGACGCTGCCGTGGTCGACCTTCACGTTCTTCACCTTGTCATTGGAGAAGACCATGCCCGTGACGGTGGTGAAAGGCACGTAGACATTGCCCTGCTTCTCGTGGTTCGTGTAGTCGATGTGGACGGTCACCTTGCCGGTGGCGCCTGCGAGGTCTGCGGGGGCCACTTTCTTCCCGTCCAGGTAGTAAGTGATCTTCTCGGTGACCGGCGGCTGCTTGTCCGTCGTTCCCTGGTAATAGATGTCCTTGCCGCCGGCATTCCATGTGATGTCACTGCCGTCCGCCGTGAAGGTCTCGTCGCCCTTGACGTTCTCGATATCCCGCGCCGTCGTGCTGTCCGTGAGCGTCGCGGCGCCGTCCGGGTTCTTCAGCCACCCGGAGACGGTGATATCTTTCTGGTTGCCCTCTGCATCCGCGAAAATATAGACGGTCTCCTCCTTCTGCGCCAGACCGGCCGCCTCACGCACCGCCGCGGTGAGTGCGGTCTCGATCCCGGCTGCCTCCTCCATCGTACCGGCCGCGGGCGTCTCCGCCGCGAACACGGTGACCGGCATGGAAGCCGCGCCTGCCGTCAGCGCCGCTGACAAAAGAAATGCGAGGATCTGTTTGTTCTTCATGATATATCCGACCTTTCCGAAACTGATTTATGACTCTATGTATGACCGGATCATGCCGGCTGTGTTTCCTTGTGGTGTCTGCTTCCGTCCTCCTGCGATTTCTGCCTGGGCGGCAGGAACCCGGCGCTCGTGCGGACGATCACGCCGTCCAGCAGAAGCAGGGCTGCAGGCAGGACCAGCAGGACCGTCACCATGCTGATCAGGGCGCCTCTCGCCATCAGGAGGCAGAGGGCCGAGATGATCGAGATCTTCGAGTAGATCCCGACACCGATCGTCGCGGCGAAGAAGGACATCGCACTGATGAGGATGCTGTCGATGGACGTCGCGTGGGCGATCCGGACCGCTTCCTCCCGCGGCTTGCCGCTGCGGCGCTCCTGCTGGTAGCGGCTGGTCATCAGGACCGCGTAGTCCACGGTGCTGCCCAGCTGTATGGTGCCGATCACGATCGAGGCGATGAACGGCAGGACCGTACCCGTGTAATAGGGAACTGCCATATTGATGAAGATCGCGCACTCGATGACCAGGACCAGCACGAACGGCAGTGTGAACGAACGGAATACCAGCGCGATGATGCAGAAGATGATCGCGATCGAGGTCCAGTTGACGACGTCGAAATCATGTTCTGAGATGCTGATCAGGTCCTTCGTGCAGGGCGCGTCGCCGATCAGCATCGCCTTTGTGTCGTACCGGTCGATGATCCCGTTGATCGTGTCGATCTGCGCGTTGATCTCGTCCGTCGCCGTTTTGTATTCGCTGCCGACCAGGAGCAGCTGATATTCATCCGTTGAGAGCTCGCTCCGGATCTCCTCCGGGATCATCTCCTCGGGGATCGCCTCACCAAGGAAGGCGCCGAGGCCGATCACGTTCTTGACCCCGTCGACCTCTCCGATCTCGTCGCACATGGCCGTGACCGTCTTGCTGTCCAGATGGCTGTCCGCGAGGATCATCAGCGTGTTGTTCATGGCGAACTTCTCATTCAGCTTGCGGTTGGCCTCCATGGAAGGGAGGTAGTCCGGCAGCGTCTCCATCAGGTCGTAATAGACGCCCGCGTTTGTGTAGCCGTACACCGCCGGGATCCATGCGACGCAGAACAGCACCAGGATCGCCTTGTAATGTTTCTGCACGAAGGCGGGGAATTTCGTGAATGTCGGCAGGATCTTCTTATGCCTGGTCTTCTCGATCGCCCTGTTGAACAGGAGGATCATGGAAGGCAGCACCGTCACGCAGCAGAGAACGCCGATCGCAACGCCCTTCATCATGACCACGCCGACGTCCAGGCCGAAGCGGAAGGTCATGAAGCACAGCGCCGCGAAGCCCGCGATCGTCGTGACGCTGGATCCGACGACGGACTGGAGCGTCCGGTTGATCGCCTCCGCCATGGCGCCGTTCTCATCTCCGGGGTGCAGCTTCTCTTCCTCCTTGAAGCTGTGCCACAGGAAGATCGAGTAGTCCATCGTGACGCCCAGCTGCAGGACCGCCGCCAGCGCCTTCGTCAGGTAGGAGATCTCTCCCAGGAAATAATTCGTACCAAGATTATAAAGGATGGCCATGCCGATGGAAAGCAGGAAAAAGACCGGCGCCAGGAACGTATCCATCGAGATCGCCAGGACGATGGAGGACAGGATCACCGCGATCGTCACATAGACCGGTTCATCCGCCTCGGCCAGGTCCTTCGTGTCCGTGACCAGGGCCGACATGCCCTGCAGGTACGCGTCGTGATCCAGGTACTTGCGGATCTGGGTGATCGCGTCCATCGTGTCATCGGAGCTCGTCGTCGAGTCGTAGGTCACCGCGAGCAGCGTCGCGTCTCCGTTCACAAAAGCCTTGTACAGCTTGTCGGGCAGCAGCTGCTTCGGGACCGTGATGTCGGCGAAGCTGTCATACCAGATCACCTTGTTCACATGGTCCACGCTCTCGATCTGCTCTTTGATCGCCACGATCTCCCTGTCGCTCTTGTTCTCGATCACCAGCATGGAGATCGCGCCGGTCCCGAAGTCGTCCGCCAGGATATTCTGTCCCCGGATCGTCTCGATCGAGTCCGGAAGATACGTCAGCAGGTCGTAGTTGACCCTCGTGTGCGCCATGCCCCAGGCCGAAGGGATCAGGAGCGCCAGCGCCAGCGCCAGGATCACGTATCTTACCCTCACAACGAGCTTTCCGAAATTCTTCATATGTACCGCATCCTTCCTTACATAGTGCCGCCGACCGCTCTCCGGAGCCTCTGCCGGCTGCTTTTGATTCAAGGAAGATGATAGGCGGAAAGCCCTGCCTTGAGAATATCCAAACCTTCCCGCCTGTTCCGCGCGGATATACAAACGGGCGTGTTTGTATATTTTAACCTATACATCCGGCGGAAGATGTTCTTCTCTTCTCCCCGGCGGTCTGGGTTCAAATAGTCACAAAAAAGTGCCGGTTTCCTGTTTGAAATTTGGTACAGATTATTGCGGTGCCGACTGGTGCAGAGCCGTCGAAAACGGAGTACAATACATCTGACCGGCACCCGGTCAGGATGATTTTTGAAAGAAGGACAGAGACGATTCATGAACAGAAAAGTACTGCGCACTCTCGCCATCGCCGGCGCCGCGGCCGCTCTCGGGGCCGTGACCGTCTACGCGAGAGGCGTCAATTATTATAACGAACACTATCTCCCCGACACGGTGATCAACGACACCGACTACTCCTCCAAAGTGCCGCAGGATGTCCTGAGCGATCTGGAGGCGCAGACAGCCTCCCGCTCCCTGGAACTGGTCTTGCGGGACGGCAGCAGCGTGCAGATCCCGGCACAGGACGTCGGGCTGGCCTGCTCCGACGGCGGCGCCGCGCAGCGCATCCTCGCGGAGCAGAACGCCGCCTCCTGGCCGCTCCAGTACCTCCCCGGCGACGGCACCGGGGAAGTCATCCCGATGACCTACACCTATGACAGCGGCCGCCTGCAGGCCTTTCTGGAATCCGTCCCCGCCTTTCAGGCGGAGAACATGACCCCGCCCACGGACGCCTCGGTCGTCTACTCGGAGGAAGAGAACAAGTTCGTCGTAGATCCCGGAGAGGAAGGCGATACGCTGGATCCTGCCGTTCTCCTCGAAGCTGTCGGCGCGAGCCTCACGGACGGTGACACCTCGCTCGAACTGGACGCCGTGGACGGTCTCTATGAAACAGCGGCGGTCCGCGCAGACGACCCTTCCCTGCAGGCGGAGGCGGACAACCTCAACGACCTGATCCGCGGCTCCATCACCTACCTCCTTCCCCACGGGAAGAAACGCGTCTTCAACGGCGAGACCTGCAAGAGCTGGCTGGGCGTGAAGGAGGACGGCACCTACTACTACGACGAGGCAAAATGGGACGAAAATCTCTTGCGCGCAGCCGACGAGATGGAAGCGGACACCGACACCGTCTGGAAGGAGAAGCACTTCCACGCAACGATCAAGGGCGACATCACCGTCCCCGGCGGCACCTACGGATACGGCCTTGACAAGATCTCCGAGATCGAAGCCCTCCGCGCCATGCGCACCTCGGGCGAGCACGTCACCCGCGAGCCCGCCTACAACACCGTCGAAGTCGACACAGAAGTCAACGACGGCATCGGCGACACCTACATCGAAGTCGACGTCGACAACCAGTACATGTGGTACTACAAGGACGGCAAGGTCGTCATGGAGTGCTACGTCGTCACCGGCACCATGGACGGCAAGCACAACACACCTCTCGGCATCTGGCAGATCCAGGGCAAGGAAGCCAACGCCACCCTCATCGGCGAGAAAAAGAAGAACGGCAAGCCCGAGTACAAGACCAAGGTCAGCTACTGGATGCCTTTCTACGACGGCTGCGGCTTCCACGACGCCTGGTGGCGCGGCTACTTCGGCGGCACCATCTACCAGTACAGCGGCTCCCACGGCTGCGTCAACATGCCCGTCTCCTCCGCCGGCGAACTCTTTAATGCCGTTGATACAGGGACGATCGTGGTTATCTACTGACACATCATGTCTTCCAAAGCTGTCCGGCAGGCCCGCAGGGACCTGCCGGACATTTTCGTTATAACTGCTGTGAAATTCGAGCTATTTCACAGCAGTTATAACGACTCGCTGCGGTAACGTTATTTTCTCTGTGGTATACGAGGTATTTCACAGCAGATATAACGATCCGCTGCGGAAACGTTATTTCCTCTGTGAAATACGAGCTATTTCACAGCAGTTATAACGACCCGCTGCAGAAACGTTATTTCCTCTGTGAAATTCGAGCTATTTCACAGCAGATATAACGACCCGCTGCAGAAACGTTATTTCCTCTGTGATATACGAGCTATTTCACAGTAGTTATAACGTTTCCGCAGCGGGTCTTTTTTTCGTGCTGCTGAACAGTATGCTTCCGGTTTACAGCTCCTTGGCGGTGCCGCAGACTTTGCAGAAGGCTCTGCCGCCGGAGACGACGAGGAATTCTGTCTTTTTGCCGCAGACGTCGCAGTAGGACTGGGCGGAGGCGGCGGTCATTTTCGTTGCGGCGGCGGGGTCGGCGCTTCCGACGATTTCCTGGCCGGCCTCGGTCAGTTTGCGCATATTGGCGAGTCCGGGGACGGTGCCCTGCAGGACGGTGTCGACGCCGGTACCGCCGGAGATGTCGGCCAGCAGGTCATCTGTGATGCGTTCCGCCTGGATGTTCCTGTCAGTCATTGTTCTGATCCTCCTTTGCATCTTTTGTTTCTGACGCTTCTTTTGTTTCTGCTGTGTCTTCTGTTACCGCTGTATCTTCTGCAGCTGCTGTATCCTTTGTTTCTGGTGTCTCTGTGTGCAGTCTCTGCCGGGCGATGAGATCGGCGAAGGTGCCGCCCTTCGCGATCAGTTCGTCATAGGTGCCTTCCTCTGCGATCCTGCCCTTGTCGAGGAGCAGGATGCGGTCGCAGGAGCGGATGGTGCTGAGTCTGTGGGCGATCACGATCCTGGTGCAGTGGAGCTTGTCCAGAGCTTCCGTGACCTTCTTCTGGGTCACGTTGTCCAGGGCGCTGGTCGCCTCGTCGAAGATGAGGATCTTCGGCTTCGGGGCGATGGCGCGCGCGATCATCAGGCGCTGCCGCTGGCCGCCGGAGATCCCGCCCGAGCCCTCCGAGATGACGGTGTGCATGCCCATGGGCATCCGGCGGATGTCCTCCGCGATGCCGGCCGTCTCTGCGGCCTCCCAGGCTTCCTCGAGGGTCAGGTGCGGCGCGGAGATGGTGATGTTGGAGTAGATGTCCCCCTGGAAGAGGTCCCCGTTCTGCGTCACGACGCCCATCTGCTTGCGCAGCGAGCGGGGGTCGATGGTGTTCAGGTCTCTGCCGTCGTAGAAGACGGCGCCTTTCTCCGGCTTCTCAAAGCCGAGGAGCAGGCGGATCAGCGTGGACTTGCCGCAGCCGGTCCGGCCGACGATCGCCACATACTCTCCTGCCTTGATCTGCAGGGAGAGATCCTGCAGGATGTAGGGGGCGTCCTCCTCGTAGCGGAACCAGACGTGGCTCATCTCCATCTTTCCGGAGACGCGGGTCAGGATCTCCTTGTCCGCTGTCATCTCCGGCTCTGTCTCCAGGATGGGGGCCGCCATGTCGAGCACGGGCTTGATCGAAGCTGTCGAGATCACGATGCCGGCCAGGGACTGGAAAGTCCCCATGACTCTTCCGTAGGCGGCGCTGAACGCGAAGTAGGACGAAGGTGTCACGCCGGAGCGGACGGAGAGGTCGTAGAGGATGATGGTGCCGATCAGGGAGACGGCGGTCATGAGGACGCCGTTCAGCTTCACCAGAGCGGGCGGATCGTACTGGAGGGCGGCGCCCTTCGCGTAATGCTTCGCCCAGCGCGCGAAGGCGCGCTTCTCAGCGCCAGCCAGACGGATCTTCCGGATCCCGCTGACGAGGGCGTAGCTCATGCCGGACTCCTCCGCGGAGAGCTGCATCTGCTGGGCGGAGATCTTCATCTGCAGGAAGGAGACGGCCAGGCTGAGGCCGACGGTCACCAGGATGATCGCGATGGACGGCCACACGAGCATGGGCGTGAAGCGAAAGATCTGTGTGACGTACAGGAGCGACAGCACCGACGAGAGTCCCGTGGACAGAATCTGGTCCAGCAGCATGCTGCAGAGGGATCCCACGGAGTCCGCTCTGCTGGAAAGTTCACCCGAGGAGAACTTCCGGAAGAAGCTCAGGGGCAGCGACAGGATCCGCATCATGACCGCCGCCTCGACGGCGAGCGAGGTCTTGGCGGTGATCCGCTTCATCAGGAGGTTCTTGACCGACCCGAGCAGCTGTCCGGCGAAGGCCGCGCACAGCAGGAAGACCGCCATGCCGATCAGCAGCGAGACGTTGCGGCTCGCGAGGACCGGCCCGGTGATGGCCTGGTAGACCCGCGGTTCGATCATGCCCGCGAGAATGACGGCCAGCGTCCCCAGGAAGATCAGGACCAGGTCGCGCGCGGAGATGCAGTCGCGCATGTAGATCAGCAGGTCCGGGATCCCCAGGCGCTTCATCGGCAGCGGCCGGTAGAAGCAGAGCGCCTCCGGGGACAGTCTCTTCGCGGTCCTGTCATTGACAGGCACGGTCTCGCCGGTCTCCGGATCCTTGAAGGTGTATCCGCGCAGGATCCCCGGAAGCAGTGCCACCGCCGCGCCGGACTCCTCCAGGACGCCCAGCATCGGCCCGATCGCGTCGTGCTGCCAGCCCGGTTCGAGCTTCACGTTCCGCGTCATCAGGCCGTAGGGCCGTAGCACATATTCGATCTGCTCCTCTGCGGTCTTGATCGAATCCGGCACCTCCGGAGCAGGTTTATAGTGATAGTATTTCAGGATCTCGTCCAGCGCCTCGCGGGCAGCCAGGCGCTCATCCATCAGCCGGGCAGCGCCGCGGCCGCCCAGTACGGCACCCGCGACCTCCAGAAAGGCGTCCTCGAAGACCTCCTGGTCCTTCTGCATCCTCTCCCGGATCTGTTCGTCAAACCAACCCATCTGTCATTCCTCTCAGGTCATTCCTCTGCGGCCGGCCCGAAGGGCCGGTCCCGAAGGTCAGTCGCTCGTGACCAGCTGCGTGTAGGCGCCGCCCAGCGCGTACAGTTCGTCGTGCGTGCCTCTCTCCACGATCTTCCCGTGGTCCAGCACGATGATCTCGTCGCAGTCCCGGATGGTGGAAAGTCTGTGCGCGATCACGATGCAGGTGATGCCCCGGTCGCTGACCGCGCGCACCACGTCGTACTCGGTGCGGGCATCCAGCGCGCTGGTGGCCTCGTCCATGATCAGGATCGTGGGATCCTGCGCCAGCACACGGGCGATCTCGAGGCGCTGTCTCTGGCCTCCCGAGAGGTCCTTGCCGTTCTCTGTGAGGCGGCAGCGGTATCCGCCGGGCCGCTGCAGGATGTCGTCGTGGATCTGCGCGTCCCTCGCGGCCAGAATGACTTCGAAGTCCTGGATGGAGCTGTCCCACATCCGGATGTTCTCGGCGATGGTATCCTCGAACAGGATGATATCCTGGTCGACGACCGCCAGCGAACCGATGAAGACGCCCCTGTGGATGTCCCGGATCGGCTTCCCGTCGAAGAGGATCTCCCCGCTCCAGGGCTCATAGAGTCCGGAGATCAGCTTGCTGATCGTCGACTTGCCGCAGCCGCTGGCGCCGACGATGGCGACACGGCTCCCCGGCTTGATGTCGATCGAGATGTCCTGCACGACAGGATTTCCCAGCCGGGAGTAGCCGAAGGTGACATTTTTGAGCTCCACATGGCCCCCCAGCTTGGCGTAATCGACGTCCGCCTCCGCGGACATCTCCCGGACGTTCGGATCCTCCGGGTATTCCATGACGTCTTCCACGCGCTCCATCTGGGTGCGCATCTCCTGGATGATCTGCCCCGCGGAGATCAGCGTCATCGCCGGTCCCATGAAGGAGGCCAGGAATCCCTGGAAGACCGTAATTTTACCAAGTGTGAAGTCCGAGGACATCGCGAAGTAGACGCCCATGATCAGTACCGCGTAGTTGGCGGCGATCCCGATGAAGGCGGGGAGCAGGCCGAAGCCGGCGCTCATGGAGGTCATCTTCACGTTCTGTGTGTTCACGGAAGCCTGGTAGCCGGACCATTTCCGGAAGAATCCGCTCTCCGCCCCCGAGGCCCGGATCGTCTCCGCCATGCTGATGCCGGCGAGGGTGGTCGATTCGAGCTTGCCCTGGTCGCGCAGCTGGACGCGGGTCAGGTTCACTTTCTTCGCAGAGAGGAAGCGGCCGACGGCGAGGTTCAGCGATACCGACACGATGCCCACCAGCGTGAGGACCGGGCTGTACCGCAGCATCAGCACCAGGTAGAAGATCATCATGATCGTGTTGAGGGCCAGCGGGGCCGCGGTCTGCACGAGCGTACCCGCGATCGTCGCGTTGGTCGAGGCCCTCTGCAGGATATCTCCTGTGAGCCGCTGGGAGAAAAATTCCATCGGCAGGCGCAGCACCTTCCACATGTAGGAGGTGCTCCCCATCACCGCCATCTTTCCGTTGATCCGGAGGGAATAGATGGTCTGCGCCCACAGGACCGTCAGCTGGATGACGCACAGGAGCGACATGACCATGATGAACGGCTGCAGCCACTCCGGGTTGCGCCCCGTGAGCAGCCGGTCCATGAAGATCCTGGTCATCATGGGGTTGATGATCCCGAACATGTAGCTGATCACGGACGTGAGCATCACGAACAGGACCGCAGCGCCGGCGCCGCGCAGGCGCTTCGCCGCGAACTCGAGCGTGCTCTTCCTCTTGCCGGAGGGGACGAAATTCTCTCCCGGCGTGATCATCAGGCAGATGCCGGTGAAGGCCGTGTCGAACTCCTCCATGGACACCCGGACCGTCCCGCGGGCCGGGTCGTTGAGGACCGCCTTGTCTCCGCGGAATCCGCAGAGCACGACAAAATGGTTGAAATTCCAATGAATGATGCAGGGCAGCTTCGCGTTCTTCTTCAGAGCGTCCACTTCCATGCGGTAGCCGTCCGCCTCAAAACCGTAGTTGCGGGCGGCCGCCAGCATATTGCGGGCGTTGGAACCGTCGCGCGAGACGCCGCAGTCCAGACGCACCTGTTCCAGCGGCACCCACTTGCTGTAATAGGCCATGACCATCGTCAGACAAGCGGCGCCGCATTCCAGCGCCTCCATCTGCATCACGACCGGCACATCGGCGACACCTTTTGTGAGAGGCTGCCGGATCTTTCTGCCCTTGCTGCTGTTCGCCTCAGACATATCCGCCGTCCTCCCGTCAGTTCACCAGAAAAGTAATGGGCGATATGGATTCCGTGACGATGACCGCGTCATAGTTCCCGTCCGGCAGATCCACGGCCGCGGACGCGTAGGCCGCGCCGTCCTCTTCCCGCCGCACCTGTTCGACAGACATCTCCAGGTCCCCGATCCGCAGCGTCATGCCGGGTTCGACCTTCTCCGTCTTCTCCTCCACCTCAACGGTCGCGGTGCCGCCCTGTACCTGGGCCTTTCCGGAGACCGTCGTCTCGACCCTGCCAAGCACGCTGCATACGAGCAGTCCGCCGAGCAGGATGATCACCGCCAGAAGGAGCATCCATGTCCCCGGCGTCGTGACGCGCATATAGTCCTGCAGCTGTTCCGGAGAGGAGATCCTCTCGAGGCTCTTCTTTCTGAACAGTTCTTCTTGCTGTGCCATGTTTCCTCCTGTTGTGAAGCGTCTGTCCCGCCCGGAGCGTTTCCGCCGTTTACAGTTCCTGCAGTACGTCCCACATCGAACGTGTGCCGACGTATTCGTAGATCATTGCCATCTCCTCCGGCGAGACGGTCATGCCCGACCGGATCCAGGACAGCACGATGAAGTTCATGGATTCCGCGTAATACTGGGCGAACTGCTCCGGCGTCAGCCACGCGTGCTTCGCCGGCTTCCCGGCCGCATGTGCCGAAAAAAGCTGCAGCAGCAGCTCGTAGATGCACTGCCTGCTGATCTCCGCGAAGGAGTTCTGCCCCTCGATATGCACCGCGGCGGTGTAGAAGGCGCGGTCCTTCTGCATGTTCGCGAAGATCAGGTGTATGGCCTCCCTGTACATGCCGTTCTCGAACAGGATCCCGACCGGCGCGAGGATCTCGCTCCGGATGATCCACCCGAGCAGATCATATTTGTCCTGAAAATGGTTGTAGAAGGTCACGCGGATCACCCCGGCCCCGTCCGTGATCTGCCGGATCGTGATCTTGTCGAAAGGCTGCCGCACCGTCAGTTCCTTCAGGCTCGCCGCCAGAGCCTGTTCGATATTCTCTTTGCTGGTCTCTTTTCTCTCAGGTCTCTCCGCCATGTTCTCTTCCGGCCTCTTTCTCCTGGTCTCCCGGGCGGTCCTTCTGCAGCGTCATCTCCCCGATCGCCTTCCCGGTCAGCCGGAAGCGTGCCCGGTTGCGGACGACCCGGAGATCCTCCAGCAGCCGCAGTACGGTCTCCCTGCGCCACACGATGAACGCGATCAGGAGGACCTGCGCGCCGATGCACAGGATGGTGAACAGCCACTCCCCCTGAATGATGAAACTTCCCGCCAGGCAGGACGTGAGGATCTGGATCCAGCAGCACCCCGCCACGCCGATCGCAAACTGCTTCAGGGTCGCTTTCGACCGCGCCGCGATGTGGGGGATGATCCCGTTCGGGATCGCGGGGATCAGGCATGCGATCCCGACCATATAGACAGGATCCATATCCATGAGCTTCTTCAGAAAAGAAGCGGCCCATCCCTTCACATGGATCTCGCCGCTCTCGCCGCCCACACTGCGGTCAAAATAAAAGACAAGCAGATTTGCAATGACAAACCCAGTATAGCAGAGAAGAAAGGCCTTCCACCAGCCATAAATCACTCCCGCCGCGACCTGGATCGCCATACCCGGAAGCACGACACTGACCACCTGGATCATCGACAGAAGCAGCACGCTGATGATGCCCTTGATCCCGCTCTGCTGTGCGAGATAGTGTTCGATCGCTTCCTCGTTTCCCTCCCGCAGAAGCGGGATCAGGCCGGGGAGCATCCTGCCGAAGGCAAGCCAGACCAGGTACACCACCGCAATCAGCATGGCGACCGGAATGATTCTGTCCTTCCATTTATTCCAGAATTCTTTCAAATATATCGTCTCCGTGTAACAGCGGGACGCGGCCCGCCGGATTCTGCTTTATCCCAATACTATACACCAGGCGCCGCGGATTCTCAATCAAAACCCTCCTGAGCCCGCTGCCGGCACTCCGTCTCCGCCGCTCCGCGGCGTGGGCAGCATGATGTCCAGCCGGAAGATCTCCCCCTCCGTCCGGGCGTCCATGACGCCGCCGAAGGCGTCCACGATGCGCTGCATGCTCTTCATCCCGTAGCCGTGGCCCTGCGACTGCCTCCTGCTGACCGGCAGGCCGTCCGAGAAGGAGACCCGGCCGGCGTAGTAGTTCCAGATCCGGATGGAGGCGGAGTCGCCGAAGCTGCGGATGCTGATGTCGATCAGGCGCTTCTCCGGGTCCTCGATGGCGCTCACGCTCTCGACCGCGTTGTCGATGGCGTTCTGGAAGAGGAAATACAGGCGCGTCCCGTCCAGATTCTTCAGGCAGTCGGCATAGGCGACGCACTGCAGCGTGATCCCGTTCTGCCGGCACAGGTCGTCCGTATTGCGCAGAAGGGTGTCCAGCGTGTCGTTGCCCGTCCGCACCGTCGGGGACAGCCGGTCGACCGCCTCCCGGATCGCCGTCAGGTCCGGCACGCGCGCGCCGTCCCCCTGCCCGGACTTCGCGTGTCTCTCGATGCGGTCCATCAGGTGCCGCAGGTCATGGATCCACACCTTGATCATGCCGGCGTTCACGGTCCACTGCTCGTACTGCTTCTCCGCGTCGGCGAGGTGCTGGCGGATCAGGAGCCGCTCCGTGTCGGCCTCCTGCCAGCGGGCGATCGTGAACTGGATCATGAGCGCGAAGACGCAGCAGAGGATCGCGTAGATACAGGCGGCGATCTCAAAGTATACGTTGCCGGTGGCGCTGTCGACCACCAGGCGGTTGACGCCGATGCAGGTGAGGATGATCACGATCGCCAGGATCCGCAGCTGGATGTTGTCCGCCTTCCCGCGGTTCCTGCGTCCGAAGACATAATAGATCAGAAGATAGATATAGCCGAAGACCAGGATCTCCAGCACGGCGTGCATCTCCTCGCTGTGGGCCAGGATCTTGGAGACCACCGGGATCAGCCCCAGCAGAATGGTACATTTGTTGGCGATGTGCTGCGTCGCGAAACCGGCGACACAGGCGGAGCTCACCGTGAAGACATCGTCTTCGAAGCAGCAGACGGCGGCCGCGATACACGCCGCCATGGCGCAGAGAAACCACAGGAACCTGGGGAATCCGGCCTGTGCCGGAATGCCCGAAACAGTGCCCACCAGAAGAACGAGCAGACCGCTTCCGGCTGCCCGCAGGATAAAATGCGGCCTTTTGACCAGGCCGCCGAGAAACAGGTATTCCGCGATCAGGATCTCCGCCAGGTACGCTGCCGCCTCCAGCCGCGGGTATAGAAATGCGGAAAAAGGCATCCCCTTCTATCCTCCGAGATACTGATTGAGCCGCGTCAGGAACTCTTTCCTCTTCGAGCGCCCGATCCGGATCCGCTCGTCCCCGACACTGATCTCATCGCCGTAGAGGCCGGTCACGTGGCGCAGGTTGACGAGCACCGAGGCGCTGCACCTGGCGAATCCCTGCCCGGCGAGCTCCGTCTCGCGCTCCTTGAGGCCGCCGTAGGCGGTGATCACTTCCTTGTCCGTATGGAACATGAGGTCATGGCCCATGACCTCGATATAGCGGATCTCCGCGGAGGACACGACCCGCAGGCCGTCCCGGAGCCGGATCCGGACGGGAATGCCGCTGCGCTGCTGCAGGATCCGCAGTGCCTTGTCCAGTTTCACCGACAGGGCGCGGTAATTGACGGGCTTGATCAGGTAGTCGATGGCGTCCACATCGTAGCCGCTCGGCGCGTACTGGGGCATGTTGGTGACGAAGAACAGCATGGCCATGCTGCCCTTCTCCCGCAGCGCGCGCGCCGCCTCGATCCCGTTCATCCAGCCTTCCCCCAGCTCGACGTCCATGAAGACCAGGTCATACAGCCCCTGCTCGCCCGAAAGGAAGGCCTCGGCGCGGCCGAAGCTCCGGATCTGAAAGGCGCAGTCCTTCTCGGCGCCGTATCTCTGCAGGCATGTCTGCAGATAGGCGGCGTACTCCGCATCGTCCTCTATGATGGCTGTCAGATACTGTCTCATAGTGCTCCTCCCATCAGATATTTATTGTAAGACCAACCGCAAATTCATGTCAATTATGCTGTCAGACCTGCGGTTTATTCCGTATCGGTTGTTCGCGTGCGCGTGCGCAATAAGATAGAGACAGATATATGTTTCAGTATTCATCCGCGCGGACGTCCCTGCGGATCACAAAGGGGGTAACAATGAGAACGGTCACTCTGATCAACGACGCCTGGGTCTTCACCGGCCCCGACGGCAAGAAGCAGCCGGTGGACCTGCCGCACACCTGGAACGCCCTCGACGGCCAGGACGGCGGGAACGACTACTGGCGCGGCACCTGCCTTTACGAGAAAACATTTTCCGCACCTGCCCGCAAAGACGACGAGCAGGTCTGGCTCGAATTCCGGGGCGTCAACGCCTCCGCGAAGGTGCAGCTGAACGGCACGCTTCTCGGCACGCACGACGGCGGCTACTCCACCTTCCGCTTCGACATCACGGAGCTGCTTGCGGAGGAGAACCACCTGCAGGTCTGGGCGGACAACAGCCGCAATGACCGCGTCTATCCGCAGAAGGCCGACTTCACCTTCTACGGCGGGATCTACCGCGACGTGTACCTGATCACCGTGAACCGGGACCATTTTGAGATGGGCCATCTGGGAGGCCCCGGCATCAAGGTGACCGCGAAGCCCGCCGAAGGCTACCGCCGCGGAGAGGTGCGCGTGGAGACATGGACCTCCTGTCCGGACGGCGTGGCAGACGTCACTGTCCGCCTTCTTGACGCCGACGGCGCTGTCGCAGCCGAGGGGACCGGCACGGACGTGCAGCTGATCCTTCCCGACGTGCGCCTCTGGAACGGCCTCGAGGATCCCTATCTGTACACAGCTGAAGCGGTACTCAGCGTGAACGGCGAGGAGAAGGACCGCGTCACCGCCCGGTTCGGCGTCCGCGATTTCCACTATCACCCGAACACCGGATTCTACCTGAACGGCCGCAGCTACCCGCTGCGCGGCGTCTCGCGCCACCAGGACCGCAAGGGGATCGGCAACGCGCTGACGAAGGACATGCACCGGGAGGACATGGACCTGATCTGCGAAATGGGCGTCAACACGATCCGCCTCGCGCACTACCAGCACGACCAGTATTTCTACGATCTCTGCGACGAGCGGGGCATGGTGGTCTGGGCCGAGATCCCTTACATCTCCGAGCACATGCCGAACGGCCGCGCCAACACGATCTCGCAGATGAAGGAGCTGATCACCCAGAATTACAATCACCCTTCGATCGTCTGCTGGGGCATCTCGAATGAGATCACGATCTCCACGAAGGACAATGCGGACATGCTCGACAACCACCATGTCCTCAACGACCTCTGCCACGAGATGGACAGCACCCGCTTCACGACCCTCGCCTGCTACGCCATGTGCGGTCCCTTCAACAAGGTCGCCCACATCACCGACGTGGTGAGCTGGAACCTCTACCTGGGCTGGTACGTGCCCGGCTTCAAGCTCAATGACCTGTGGATGGAGTTCTTCCACAAGGTCTACCCGAACAGGTGCCTGGGCTTCTCCGAATACGGGGCGGAGGGAATGCCCAACCTGCATTCCGCCCATCCCCGCCGCGGCGACCAGACGGAGGAATATCAGGCGCTCTACCACGAATACATGCTGGACTGCTTCGAGCGCCATCCTTTCCAGTGGGCGACCCACGTCTGGAACATGTTCGACTTCGCGGCGGATGCCCGCGACCAGGGCGGCGAGCCCGGCATGAACCACAAGGGCCTCGTCACCTTCGACAGGAAGACGAAGAAGGACAGCTTCTACCTCTACAAAGCCTGGTGGAATCACAAGGAGCCGTTCGTGCACATCTGCTCGAAGCGCTTCTTCGACCGGACGGAGCGCGAGATCGAAGTGAAGATCTACTCCAACCAGAACGAGATCACGCTCTACTGCGACGGAAACAAGGTGGGCACGCAGCACGGAAGCCACATCTTCCGCTTCAAGGTCCCGATCACCGGCCGGCACGAGCTGCGCGCCGTGAGCGGCGACTGCTCCGACACCGCGGAATTCCGGAAGGTCGAGAGGCCGAATCCGGACTACAAGCTCAAAGGCAAGAGCTCCAACAGCGCCAACTGGGTATAAGACAGGCGTTCCGGCCCGGCACGGGCCTTCGCAATACAAACCATCACTATGAAAGGGAGGCATAGAATGAAGAAACCCAAGACCATGTTGTGGCGGATCCTCACGATCCTGTTCGCCATCCTCACGGTGGCGGCATGCGTCGGCAACCATTTTGCCAATCAGTATGCCACGACGATCAACGTAGCACTGAACACATCTTTCTCAAAGATCCAGGGTTACGACCCCGAATCCATGTACTTCACCAGCGACTTCGAGAGCGAGAACGCCCGCTGGGAGTATGAGCGCGAGCTCTGCGCCCAGGTCGAGACCGAAGGCGCGGCCCTCCTGAAGAACGACAACCAGGCCCTGCCGCTCGCGGAAGGCGCCAAGGTCTCTCTCTTCGCCAGAGGCAGCGTCGACCTGATGTACGGCGGGACCGGCTCCGGCTCCGTGGACACCAGCGCCGCCCCTTCCCTGAAGGACGCCCTGACCCAGGAAGGCATCGAGATCAACCAGGGTCTCTGGGACTGGTACGTCTCCACTGCGGACAAATACAGCCGCATGACCCCCGCTTCCATCTCCGACGCGCTGGCCGCCAACACCCAGTACGCTGTCAACGAGGCTCCGTGGGCAGAGGTTGAAGGCGCCAATGCCGCTTCCTTCGCGGAATACGGCGACGCCGCCATCGTGGTCCTCTCCCGCTCCGGCGGTGAAGGCGCGGACCTTCCGGACGGCGACGACAGCGTCTCCCTCGTGACGACCACCGAAGTCAAGAGCGCCGTGGGTGACCAGGGCACTGCCGGCCAGTCCGAGGCCAAGACCGAGGACGTGCACTACGGCATGGGCAAGGACGGCGACTACCTCGCACTGTCCCAGGAGGAGAAGGATCTCCTCGCCGGCCTGAAGGCCCTCAAGGACGAAGGCACCTTCAAGAGCATCATCGTGCTCCTCAACACCTCCAACGCCATCGAGATGGATTTCCTCAATCCCGAGATCTGCGGCACGGACTACGGCATCGATTCCTGCATGTGGATCGGCGATGTCGGCCAGACCGGCGCCATCGGCGTGGGCCGTCTCCTCTCCGGTACGGCGAACCCCTCCGGCAGCCTGGTCGACACCTACTGGTACGACAACATGAAGAACCCGGCCGTCGTGAACTTCTACACGGTCCCCTACGCCGGCTATGAGAACTACGGCCTGAACCTCGAAGGCGCGGACGTGCAGGGCATGTACAGCGTCTATCAGGAAGGCATCTACCTCGGCTACCGCTATCCCGAGACCCGCTATGAGGACGTGGTCATGAAGACCGCGAAGACCGGCGCCTTCGACTACAACAAGACCGTCGCGTTCCCCTTCGGGTACGGCCTCAGCTACACCACCTTCGATCTCTCCGATTACACCGTGACCGAGAACGCCGACAGCTTCGACGTGCAGGTCAAGGTCACCAACACCGGCGACAAGGCGGGCAAAAAGACCGTCCAGGTCTACTTCCAGTCCCCTTACACCGACTATGACAAGGCCAACGGCATCGAGAAGGCTTCCGTGGAACTCTGCGGCTTCGGCAAGACCCAGGTCCTCGAGCCCGGCGCCTCCGAGACCGTGACCGTGAACGTTCCCAAACGCGAGCTCCGCACCTATGATGCGAACGGCGCGAAGACCTACGTTGTGGACGCAGGCGACTACTACTTCACCGTGGCCATGGGCAGCCACAACGCGATGAACAACATCCTGGCCGCCAAGGGTTACACCGCCGCAGACGGCATGGATGCGGAAGGAAACAGCGAGCTCGTCTGGAAGTGGACGAACGATGCCCTTGACACCACCACCTACGCGAAGTCCGAGGCGACCGGCGCGGAGATCACAAACCTCTTCGACGAGTCCGACCCCAACAAGAGCAGCCTGACACCCGGAAACGTCACGTTCCTGAGCCGCAGCGACTGGGAAGGCACTTTCCCGACCGCCCGCGCACAGCTGACCATGAACGACGCGCTGGCAGCCGCCCTGCAGTTCACGCAGTACAACGCGGCTGACCACGCCGACACCCCTATGCCGACCATGCAGAGCGGCGGCACGATGTCCATCTCCGAGATGATCGGCGCGGACTACGACGATCCCCGCTGGGAGCAGCTGCTCGACCAGCTGACCTTCGGTGAGATGGTGAACACCATCACCCTCGGCTTCCACAACACCGCGGCCTGCGAGAGCGTCTCCAAGGCTGCCACCAAGGACGAGAACGGCCCTCAGGGTCTGACCGCCTCCCTCGTCGGCGGCAAGTCGGCCATGTGCTACACCTCCGAGGACGTCATGGCGGCGACCATGAACCTGGAGCTCATGGAAGATGTCGGACGCTGCATCGGCAATGACTGCCTGGATATGGGCTACTCGGGTCTCTACGGCCCCGGCATCAACATGCACCGCACCCCTTACAGCGGCCGTAACTTCGAGTACTACGCGGAAGATCCTTTCGTGGCCGGCGCCATCTGCACCGCCGAGACCAAGGGCATCCAGTCCAAGGGCGTGTACGTCTACCTCAAGCACGTGGCCCTGAACGATTCCGAGACCTCCCGCCGCGGCGTCAACACCTGGCTCAACGAGCAGACCGCCCGTGAGCTCTATCTGGAAGTCGCGGACCGCGCCATCATCGACGGCGGCGCCTGGTGCGTCATGAGCGGCTTCAACCGCTGGGGTGCCCAGTGGTGCGGCGAGAACTACAACCTGCAGACCGCTTACCTGCGCGGCGAGTGCGGCATGCGCGGCATGTCCATCACCGACTTCTCCGGTCTCTCCAACTACATGGATGTCGCGGACGGCCTGATCGGCGGCTCCGACATCTGGGACAGCCCGATGCCCATGATCCACACGGCGATCGCCGGCGGCTACGCCACCGATCCTTACATGGTCACCGAGATGCGTGAGGCGATGCACAACATCCTCTACACCGTCGTGAACTCCAACGCCATGAACGGCTGGAACGCGGATACCCGCATCGTCCCGAACACCCCCTGGTGGCAGACAGCGATCTACGCGCTGATCGGCTGCTGCGGCCTGCTGACCGTCCTGAGCGCGGTCATGCTCTTCAAGGCCAAAAAAGCCAAAAAGGAAATGCAGGGCTGAGCCTTACTGAAATATACTGACATCTCCGGTACTGCATAACACGCGGCGGATGGAGTCGCAGTGCTCCATCCGCCGTTTACTCAAGAAAGGCAGCTTCCCATGAACGAACACGCACAGGCAGACGCCGGCACGCAGCTCAACCGCGCCAAGCCTTACCAGCTGGCCCTGTTCCCCATGAACAACGGCGCCACCAATGTCTATTACGTACTGATCCTCACCTATATCGCCACCTTCGGCAACACGGTGCTGGGGATCGCGACGGTCTTCGCCTCCTTCATGGTCACCGGCATGCGCGTCTTCGACGCCATCACCGACCCGATCATCGGCGCCCTGATGGACAAGACCAACGGCCGCTTCGGCAAGTTCCGTCCCTTCATGGTCATCGGCAGCGTCATCATGGCGCTCTCCGTGATCGCGCTCTATATCTTCACACCTTTCGTCCCCGCGAGCATGATGGGACTGCGCTACGGTCTCTTCATCCTCCTCTACGCGGTCTGGGTCATCGGCTACACCTTCCAGACCTCCGTCACAAGAGCCGCCCAGGCGGTCCTCACCAACGATCCGAAGCAGCGCCCGCTCTTCACGATCTTCAACACCATCGGTTCCCTCGCCGGCATGGGCGTCATGCAGTTCATCGGCCCCATCCTTGCCAGGGACAGCATCTTCGGCGACTACAACCGCAGCTGGTTCGCGGCGATCACCCCCATCGGCATCGCCATCTCCGTCTTCCTGACCATCCTCGCCATCATCGGCATCTGGGAGAAAGACCAGCCCAAATACTTCGGCATCGGCGGCGACAAGCAGGAGAAAGTCAAGGTCTCCGAGTACCTCCAGATCATCGGCGCCAACAAGCCCCTGCAGCGTCTCATGATCGCGGGCGGCGCCTGCAAGCTCGCCCTCTCCATCGCCACCAACATCACCGTCCTGATCATGCTCTACTCCTGCATGATGGGCAACTACGACGGCCTCTACATGCCCATGATGGTCCTGGGCTACGTTTTCGCCGTCCCCTTCTTCGCCCTCACTGTCCGAACTTCCCAGAAGAAAGGCCAGAAAGCTTCCCTGATGCGCTACGTTGCTGTCGCATTCGTCTGCTACATCGGCGTCCTGGTCCTGCTCCTTCTCTGGAACCCGAGCAACGGCATGCACCTGCAGATCCTTAAGGACGGACACCTGGCACTCAACCTCTACACGATCCTGTTCATCCTCTGCTTCGGCATCGGCTACGGCGCCTACTACGCCACCGCGGACATGCCGATCCCGATGGTGGCCGACTGTGCGGACTATGAGACCTACCGGTCCGGCAAGTTCATCCCCGGCATCATGGGCACCCTCTTCTCCCTCGTGGACAAGCTGGTCTCCTCCCTCTCCGCGACCGTCGTCGGCATCGCGGTCACAGTCATCGGCCTGGACGCTCTCCCGACCAAGACCACGCCCTACACCCCCGGCATGAACATCGTCGTCATCCTCCTCTTCTGCGTCGTCCCCATGTGCGCCTGGGCCCTCACCCTCTGGTCCATGACCGGCTACGAACTTGACGGCGAACGCGTCAAGGAGATCCAGGAAGTCAACGGCAAACGCCGCGCCGCCGTCGCCGACGGCATGACCATTGAAGAAGCCATGAAGGAGTTCCCTTCGACACCTCACAAGTGATTTACGACAAATTAAAGGTACTGGCAAGGGTTCTGCTCTGAACCTTTGTCAGTACCTTTTTTTGAAGGCATTAATAAAGGTGGTGACAAAGGTTTTGCTGAATACCTTTGTAAGCACCTTTTTTTGAAGGCATTTATAAAGCTGGTGGCAAAGGTTTCTCTGCAAACCTTTATCACCACCTTTATCTGAAGGCATTTATAAAGCTGGTGGCAAAGGTTTCCGCCATCAGCCCATCGCCAGCTGCAGAAACATCCGCGATGCCGTCTCCAGAATGCGGTCGTTGAAGTCATATTCCACGGTGTGCAGCGCCGGCCAGTTCTCTCCGTTCCCGACGTAGAACATAGCACCGTCGCATTCCTTCAGGTAATGTCCGAAGTCCTCGGAAGCTCTCCACAGGTCCTTCATCTCCACAACAGGAATTCCCAGTTCTTCTGCCGCCAGCCGGACTCTCTCAATTCCCCGCTCGCTGTTCCTGGTCTCCGGAAAATAGTCCGT
>DFIR01000003.1:0-3239 GCA_002372815.1 Lachnospiraceae bacterium UBA3692 | reverse complement strand
CACGGGCGGCCGTCCATCTGTCTGTCCGGTCCTCTCTGCCTGTTCGCGGGCATAACTCAGGATCTGCGTCTCCAGTTCCCGCATCTCCTCCTCATTCTCCGCCCGCAAGGTCAGCTGCAGCTGCCCCTCTCCCGCGGAAATTCCGAAATCCCCTGTGCCGGCCTGCATGCCGACGATCGTGCAGAGCACCATACCCCGATGGGGCTGCCGCACCAGTTCCTGCGAGTACAGGGCCGTGCGCGCGATGCACTCCGCAGGATTCACGCCTTCTTCCGGAGAAGCGGCGTGAGAAGTCCTCCCGTGAAAACAGATCGTCAGCCCCTCGGACGCCGGCTGGGTCAGGCCTCTCCTGTATACGATCGTCCCCTCCGGGTACCCGCTCAGGTTGTGGAAAGCGTACACTTCGGAAATGTTTTTCTCCTGAAGGAGCTGCACGCACTTCTGCCCGCCCGCGCCGATCTCCTCCGCAGGCTGAAATATCAGATAGACATCTCTGCGCGGCTGCGCGGCATCCAGCGCCAACGCAAAGGAGCAGAGCGCCGCGCAATGGCCGTCGTGGCCGCATTTGTGGGAGACGCCCTCATGGACAAATGCATAAGAGAGCGTCATGTCCGCCTCACTGACCGGCAGCGCATCCATATCCGCCCGGAAGGCGATACTGTCGGCATGCGAATCCGTCCCCTTCTTCACCGCGTAGAACCATCCTTCCCGCTCCGTGATCTTCAGCCGGGTATTCTCTCTCAGGAATTGCATCAGACGGGCAATGGTCCCCGTCTCGTGCCCGGACAGTTCCGGGTGGTGATGGAGATCATGGCGGAGGTCCCGGATTTTCTGTGTGTCGGTGGTGGAGTGCATGGATGTGTCCTTTCGGGAGAATCTTTCTTGTGATGATTCATGCGGAATAAACTGCTGCGCTCATCATACTAAAAATGGACCGTCCAGGAAAGTGTTTGTTTATTTACCCATTTCGTGTCATTTCTGTGAATATGCCACATTATTTTTGGTTTATCGGGTAATAATGTCCCGTTTGTGGTATAATTTTCTCATCGCGCAGTTTTCTGGTACATCTTCTGACGCGTAAGGTTTCTTAAAGGAGGATTAGTTTATTATGGATCCTGCTGTTCTTGAAAACTGGAAAAGTCGTCACTCGGGCCTTCTGGGCAGTGACCTGTCCCCGGATCTTTCCGCCTACTGGGATCTGTCCCGGGAGGCAGGCGTGGATCCGGATCTGGCAAGACCTGCTATGGATCTGACTCTTCCGTTCGCTGAACGCAAGAAAAACGCACGCATGCTCTATGCCTATATCAGCAGAGTCATGTATCAGAGCATCCAGTATTACCGGGATACGCCGCAGCTCGGTTTTGCCCTGTTCAATAAAGAGGGGATCCTCCTGAAGCTTTTTGGCGGAGAGGCCTTCATGGAATACGCCGAGGCGCGCGGGATTGTTCCCCTGTCGCGATGGGATATCCCGCATCTGGGCGCGAACGCCGTCTCTGTGGGCCTTCTGTCAGAGCGGCCGGTCGCCATGGAAGGGGCTGACAACTACTGCCGGATGCTGGTGGATACCGCCATGTATTTCTCTCCTGTTACCGTGGACAAAAGCGGCGCCTCCAAAGTGATCGGCGGGCTGGCCGTGATCGTCCCCTATGAGTACAGGCGTCCGGATCTTCTGGGAACAGCCGTGCTGGCAACCAACGATGCCAACGTGCACATGTACATGTCCATGTCACTGCATCATATGTATGAATTCGAACCCCGCGGATTGCTGATCGTGGACGAGAGCTGGAAGACCGGCAAGCTGTCCATCACATACTTCAACAACACACTCCGCAAGCTGTTCCATTTAGGTGAAGAGAATCTGTCCTTCACCCCTGTGGAAGGTCTGTTCGATCCTCCGCCGGATAATCCGGAGCTGTGGGAGATCCTGCATGAAAGGCGGCGCGTGGAGAACATCCAGCTCCGGCTGCGTGTCCGCGGACGTCTTCTGGATTATACCGTTTCCACTGACCCCTTCAGCGATCCCGGCATCTGCATCCAGGGGATCCGCATCTATATCACCAGCCTGGAACAGACCGCGGCGCATGTCTCGAAGCAGATCGGCAATAACATGCTCCTCTCCTTCAACGACATCATCGGCACGAGCCCGGGCATCATCAGCGCCAAAAACAAAGCCCGCCGTTATGCGCAGAGCGACAGCAACGTGCTGATCCTGGGCGAGAGCGGTGTGGGCAAGGATGTCTTTGCCCAGGCGATCCACTCTGAGAGCGCCCGCTGCGACAAGCCCTTCGTCTCCGTTAACTGCGGTGCCCTTCCCAGAGAGCTCATCGCAAGTGAGCTGTTCGGCTATGACCAGGGCGCCTTCACCGGTGCCAGAAAAGGCGGACATATCGGAAAATTCGAGTTGGCCAACGGAGGGACGATCTTCCTGGACGAGATCGGGGATATGCCGCTGGATCTGCAGGTCATGCTTCTGCAGGTCATTGAGAAAAAAAGCTTCACCCGCGTGGGCGGCAAGCAGACGATCAACGTGGACGTCAAGATCATCAGCGCTACGAATGCCAACCTCCACGAACGCATCCGGCAGGGCAAGTTCCGGCTGGATCTTTACTACAGGCTCAGTGTCCTTCGCCTGCAGCTGCCGCCGCTCAGGGAGCGCGGCGAGGATGTCACGCTTCTCTCCAGATATTTCCTCCGCAAGCTTTATGAGCGGGGACAGGTATCGCACCCTGTCACCATTTCACCGGAAGCCGTGGAGTATCTCAAGCAGCACTCCTGGCCCGGAAATGTCCGTGAACTCCAGAATGTAATGGAAGGCGTAGTGCAGACCCTGCCGGTAGAGACCGTGCTTCCGAATCATATCATGTACTACACAGGTAAGATCGACGATATCAATGACCCGCTGCCCGGCAGCGCCCCCTCGGAGGTTTCCTCCTCCGGGGCCCCCGCCGAGCCCGAAGAGACAGGCGCCCCCGCCTCCTCCGTACATCCTCCCTACGAACAGACCCCTCCCGGAGCCGCCGTACCGGAGGAGCCCGACCCCCTCAAGTCGGCAGATATGCCCGTCTCCAACCGGGGCCTGGTCTTACTGCAGGAACTCAAAGACGCCCTGGCCCGCAACCATTATCGAAGAGAAGATACTGCCCGTGAGCTGAATGTCACGCGCAAGACACTCTACAGATGGATGAAAAAATACGACCTGTAAGCACTATCATCGGCAAGTCAGGACCACCGGCTTAGCC
>DFIR01000021.1 GCA_002372815.1 Lachnospiraceae bacterium UBA3692 | reverse complement strand
AAACGTGCGCCGCTGGGCGCACCATGAAAAAGAGGTGCGCATCACAGGATGCTGCACCCCTTTTTTTACCATTTTTACGCCTGTCCCCTTATCGCTCCAGTTCCTCGATCCTTCCGTCCCGGGTCTTCACGATGATGTTCGACCCCGTCTCGATCTGCTGCCACAGTTCGAAGGAGACGCTGAAGACCTGCTGTCCGGAGACGATCCAGTAGCGCTCCGTCCGGCTTGCGATCCGCTGTGACGAGGGAAGACGCACGTCCGGATAGTAGGGCTCGCTGTCCCTGCCCGAGGCCGTCTCCTCGTGATCGTACTGCCAGCGCATGATCCGGTAGTAGTACTTGGTCCGGTAGATCGGCAGGTCCACGTAGACCGGCACCTGGTAGGTCTCCGTCCTGTATTCCGTCCGGTAGCGGGGCGACTGGTGCGGCACCTCCTCGAAGTAGCCGTTCCCCAGGTCTTCATAAGTATAATAGGTGTCATAGCCGTCGAGGACCTGCTCCGCCACCTGGCGTGTCCGCCACTCGTAGTGATCGAGCACATGGTCGTAGCCGTAGACCTCCTGCCGCGAAGTCACGTCCCATTCCCCGCCCGGCAGCGTCCAGCCGCTCTCCTGCACCTCGTTCATGCTCTCGATGGTCAGCGTGCGCTCCCAGGTGCGCGCGTCCACGTGCATCTTCTTCGTCCTGGGCATGAGGCTGGAGGCCAGCAGGAACACGGCGATGACAGCCGCCGCCAGCAGCAGGTTCCTGCCGAGCGTACTGCCGGACCTCTTCGCTCCGGCCTGTGCGCTTACCGCCGAGGCTGCCTTCCGCCTGGCCTCTTCCTCTTTCTCCCTGCGCTTCTTCTCCTGGTTCTCGAAGTAGTTCAGTTCGCTGTCTTTCCGGGAGGCGCCGCATGAGGAACAGACCTCCGAGGAGGCGCTGTTGAGCGTGTCGCAGAACGAGCAGAGCCAGTCCGGCTCCTTTTCGATCTGCTCCGGGTCCTTGACATACTCCTTGGGCCCTGCCATATAAAACTGCACGTCACTCCCGCGCGGTTTTCCGCAGTGCGGGCAGATCTTGATCTCTCCGGAGATCCGGTCCGCGCCGCAGTATGCGCAATCCCAGCAGCCGACAACGATCTGATTCGCCATGATACGATCCCCACTCATTCACGCGTGAACGGAAATGCACCGACTTCTCTTCTCACACCTCAGATCTTTCCGATGTTCTGCTCTCTCCATGCCGCGAACGCATTCAGCTCCGGTTCCGCCGCTTTCAGGCCGAGCGCGAAGACCGCGATGTCGTCGAGATGACCGATCACGGGCAGTCTGTCCGGGATCACGTCGTTGCCGATCACCAGGTACAGGACCGCTCCCAGCATCGTCGCGACCACCTTCGGGGACACGGAAGTGTACTCCTTCGTGACATAACTCTTGATCATGGCGATCATGAGCGGCACCTTGGCCAGCTCACTTCCGGCGTAAGGAATATCTTTCAGCTTCTCTTCCAGCTGCTGCAGAAGATCATTGACCTTCGACGGATCCTTCATCACTTCCTGTGCCTTGTCTGTCATGCTGTCCAGCATCTCTTTCGCCTTCTCCAATGTGATTCCTTCAGGCATCGCCATGCTCCTTTCCCGCAGATGTTCTGTCCGGCCCTTCCGGACATCCTTGTTTCCGCTGTCTTTCATTATATCAGAGTCCCCCTGCCTTTTGTACGAAAAAAAGCCGGACACCGGCATTTCGCCCCGTGTCCGGCTTCCCTTGAGCCATTCACTCTTACAGCTTGTGTCTCACGGCAGTTTCTTACAGCAGTTTCTTACAGCTCATTCTTCCAGAGACCGTGCAGGTTGCAGTACTCGTAGACTGCGACCGGATCCGCCGCGCAGAACTCCGCCTTCGGCGCATCGCCGGGCTTCAGAGCCTTGAACTGGCCGCCGTCCTTCATCTGCAGATAGATCCACTCGATGTAGTGCGCATCCAGCATCGGGTGCTCGACGCTTCCGACCTGCACGCAGACCTTCCCGTCCGCGACCTTCACATCCGGGATGTGCTTCTCCCTCGCGCCGTCGGTCGTCCCTGCGATCAGCTCTTCCATCGGCTCACCGCAGCACACCGGATCACACGGCTTCCCATTGATCTTCACGACCATGCTGCCACACTTCTTACAGCGGAAAAATTTTAATTCAGCCATATCACCCTCCATTCGGCAAATCCCTGCCGGCCGAAATCCCCGCCGGCGCGGGAACCACTCTTGTTCTGTCTCCTATTCTACCCTATCCTCCCCAAAAAAGATAGTCCACCAAAATTGTATACATTCCGCGCAGGGGACGGTTCTTAGCGCGCAGGGGACCGTCCCTGCGCGCTAAGCGCCCCCCTCGCGGTCGTCTGCGCAGTCTTGACACCTGCACAGCCTCGGTGCAGAATACTTCTGGAAAGTTCTCATCCGAAGGAGGTATCTTATGGATTTCGATAATAGACAATACAAAGCGCAGAGGCTGCGCCATTTTGAAGGACTCGGCGTGTCTGACGCCGTGTTCAACCTGACGATCGGGCTGGTCCTGCTGTGGGGATTCTTTGTGAACGGGTGCATGGCCGTCTTCTTCTCATCGTCGATCCTGCAGATGAACTATCTGCTGATCCTGGTCCTGTACTTCGCCGGCAGCATCGTCGGAACGATGACGGTCTACAAGTCCGACCAGCCGCTGATCAGCCTCGTCGGCTTCACGCTGCTCTCCATGTCCATGGGGTTGCTGCTGACCTATTTCGTGAGCTATTACACGGTGTCCTCCATCAGCACCGCATTCTTCCTGAGCGGCGTGGTGACTGCCTGCATGATCGTTCTCTCGTGCATCTTCCCGGCCTTCTTCAACGGTCTCGGCCGCACGCTCGCGACGTCCCTGCTGATCGCCATCATCGCCGATCTGGCCGCCGTCTTCCTCTTCCGCGCTGCGCTGGGCATCCTGGACATGGCCGTCGTCCTGATCTTCTGCGGCTATATCGGCTATGACTGGTCCAAAGCCCAGATGTATCCCCGGACGCTGGACAATGCCATCGACTGCGCCGCCGACATCTATGTGGATATCGTCAACCTCTTCATCCGCATCCTCTCCCTTCTCGGAAGAAGGCGCAACGACTGAGCAGACAGCACAATTGAATATGAATGAATTACAAAAGGGGCTGCCGCGGCAGCCCCTTTTTATACCCTGTCATCCCGCCTGTTTCAATCCCTTATCTTCCCCGCACCGCCTGCAAGATCTCCCGGAGTGCGTCCAGGTCTTCCCGGGTGGTCGACCAGCTTGTGGCGAAGCGAACGACCGTGTGCGCCTCGTCGTAAGCTTCCCAGAAGCTGAATGCCACCTGCTCCGCAAGTGCCTGCATCATGCCGTTCTCAAGGATCACGAACTGCTGGTTCGTGGGCGAGTCGATGTAGAGCGGGATCTCCGCCTCCGCGAAGATCTGCCGCAGCTTTTGTGCCATGTCGATGGCGTGGCGCCCGATCCGGAAGTACAGATCATCTGTAAAAAGCGCGTCGAACTGGACCCCCAGAAGCCGTCCCTTGGCCAGCAGCGCCCCCCGGCGCTTGACGGAAGTCATGAAGTGGCGGGGCCTGCATCCGCGGGTGAAAACGACCGCTTCCCCGCAGAGCGCGCCGACTTTGGTCCCTCCGATGTAGAACACGTCGCAGAGGCGGGCGATCTCCGGGAGCGACAGGTCCGTCTCCCGGCTCATCAGGCCGTAGCCCAGGCGCGCGCCGTCCAGGAAGAGCGGGATCCCGTATTCCCGGCAGATCCCGGAGATCTCCGTCAGCTCCGCCTTCGTGTAGATCGTCCCGTACTCCGTGGGATGCGACACATAGACCATCCCCGGAAAAGTCATGTGCTCATGATTGGCATCGGCATAATAGGTCCGCAGATACTGCCGCAGGGTCTCCGGAAGGATCTTCCCTTCCTTCTGGGGCAGAAGGAGCACCTCGTGGCCGGTATACTCCACCGCGCCGGCCTCATGACTGCTGATGTGCCCCGTCTCCGCAGCGATGACGCCTTCGTAGTCGGCGAGCATCGTCGAGATGACGACGGCATTGGCCTGCGTTCCGCCGACCAGGAATTCGACCTCGGCGTCCTCCATGCCGACCGCCTCCCGGATCTTCCGCCTCGCGCTCTCGCAGTAAGGATCCGTCCCGTATCCGGAGAGCGGCTCCAGGTTCGTCTCTGTAAGCTTCCGCAGAACTTCCGGATGTGCGCCGGCAATATAATCACTTTCAAATGAGATCATTGTACTCCTCCGTTCGACCCGCTCAGCGTCTGCGCCTCCTCCAGCCTTGCATAGATGCCGTCCGCGGCCAACAGTTCGCTTCTGGTGCCCTGCTCCGCGATGTGCCTGTCCTCGATGACCGCGATGCGGTCCGCCTCCCGTACCGTGGAGAGGCGGTGGGCGATGACGATGCAGGTCTTCCCGCGGCTCAGCTCGTCCAGGCTCTCCTGGATCTGCGCCTCCGTCACGCTGTCCAGCGCGCTGGTGGCCTCATCCAGGATCAGGATCGGCGGATTCTTGAGAAAAACGCGCGCGATGGAGATCCGCTGCTTCTGCCCGCCCGAGAGGACGACGCCTCGCTCCCCGACGAAGGTCTGATAGCCGTCCGGCATCTGCAGGATGTCCTCGTGGATCCTTGCCAGGCGCGCCGCCCGCACGATCTCGGCGTCCGACGCGTCCGGGCGGCCGTAACGGATGTTGTCCATGATCGTGCCCGCGAACAGGAAGACGTCCTGCTGGATGATGCCGATGCTGCGCCGCAGGCTCGCCTGCGTGAGACTGCGCACGTCATGGCCGTCCACCAGCACCCTGCCGGCGCTCACGTCGTAGAAGCGGGGGATCAGGTGGCACATGGTCGTTTTGCCGCCGCCGCTGGATCCGACGAGCGCGAACGTCTCCCCGGGCAGGATCCGTGTGCTGACATCCTCGAGCACCTCCGTCCCGTCCTGATAGTGGAAGGAGACGTGGTCGAATTCGATCTCGCCCCGCACGGTTTCGGGATCCAGCACCTCCGCGTCGGGGGCGTCCTCGATCTCCGGCCTGGTGCGCATCAGCTCCAGGAACCGGTCGAAGCCGGCCATGCCCTGCGTGTAGATCTCCATGAACTGCATCAGCTTGCGGATCGGCGACGTGAAGGTCGACACATAGAGCGTGAACGTGATCAGGTCGATGTAGTCCATCGATCCGCGCATGATCAGGAATCCGCCCGCCGCGATCACGACCGTCTGCATCAGCCCCACCGTGGCCTCCGTCCCCGCGAAGAAAAGGCCCATCGCATGGTAGTAGGCCACTTTGCTCTTCTTGAAGGCCTCGTTGGCGGCGTTGAACTTCGCGTCCTCCTCCGCCTCGTTCGCAAACGCCTTGGATGTGCGGATGCCGGAGATCCCGCTCTCGATCGCCGCGTTGATCTCCCCGGTCTTCTTCTTCACCTCCCGGTTCGCCCGCTGCATGTTGATGCGCTGCCGCATACCGAACAGGATGCAGGCGGGCAGCATGAGCAGCAGCACCAGGCTCAGGACCGGGTTCACCGTCATCAGGATCACTAGCGCGCCGACGATGGTCAGTGTGCAGGTCAGAATGTTTTCCGGACCGTGGTGGGCGAGCTCGACGATCTCGAACAGGTCATTCGTCACCCGCGCCAGCAGCACGCCGGTCCGGTTCCGGTCGAAGAAGCTGTAGGACAGCTCCTGCATATGCATGAACACGTCGCGCCGCATGTCCGCCTCGACGAGCGTCCCCATCCGGTGTCCGACCACCGTCACCAGGTACATGCACAACGCGCGCAGGATATACGCCGCGATCATCGCCGCCATGACGGCGAAGAAAGCCCCGAACAGCCCCTGCGGCAGCAGCACCTGCATGGACCGGCGCGACACCATCGGAAAGAGCAGGTCCACAGCCGCCACTGCCGTCGAAAGCGCCATATCCAAAGCGAATTCCCGCCCGTGCGGCCGGATATATGCCGCAAAAACAGCGAATCGCGAGCGGGAATAGTCTATTTTATCTCTCACCTTATTACCCCGTCATACCGGATCAGTCCTCTGCTTCCTCCAGACCTGCTGTAATGTCCCCGAGGCCGTCATATCGCACGGAGACGACCGTGAGCGGCCGGATCGTCTCTTCATCGATCTCCGTGCCGGCGTCCACTGTGCCGTCGAAGGTGACCGCATACGTGAACAGGCCGTTCTCCATGCCGCATTCCATGTCTTCCACATTGAACCACGAGAAGATCCAGCCGTCCTCCAGGAGCTGCTCTCCCGTCATGCCGGCATACCCGTCCAGTTCCTCCTGGTCCGGGATCATCTCCGTCAGGTTGTCCATCTGGTCGATCTGCAGCGGCGCCACGATCTCATTGAACTTCGCGTCGTATTCCGGATCCTCGAAATCCAGGTCGAAGATCTGCTGCGCGGTCTCCGCGGCGAGGCGGGCCACCGCCCTGTACATCATCCCGTTCAGTTCAAAGGTCCGGACGAAGAGCGTCTCCGTCGTCGAAGTGGCGTAATTCGGCAGGGCCAGGATGTCCGCCATCGTCTTCGCGTCCTTCACGTCCGTGACCGCCGGACCGTCATAGTTCCCGGCCATCAGGAAGACCGCGATGTACTCCGTGTCCGCATCGATCACCGGCGCGATCTCCGCGTCGGCCGAATAGAACTCCCCGTCTTTGGTCCACTTGACGAACACATAGTCCTCCTGCCCCCTCGCATTCATGGCGACAGTCGTCCCTTTCACCACATTTGCATACGCGGAGGTCATGGGATAGTCCTCCTCGAATGCCGGCGCCTCGCCGGTCTCCGAGAAAGCGATCTCTCCCAGGCCATCCGTATTGACTCTCACAGTGACGGTATCTCCCGCCGCCTGTTCTGTTCCCTGTGCCTCCTGCGACTCTCCCTGTCCGGACGCGTTTCCGCCGGAAGTCCCGCCGCACGCCGTCACAGCTGCCATCATGCATGCCAGTGCCATTGCCACGATTCTTTTCATTGCTGCCCTCCCTGGTGATCAGCCGTACCGTTGAAATAAGTACCTCTTCTATAATACCACGATCATACCATAAACAAAGGGCCGCTGTCAGTGCGAAGATTCATACGATCAGGTTCACAGCCGTCCCGCACAGGAACGAGGCAGCGACAGCCAGAAACCGGCGCATGCCCAGGCCAGCAGCATCACCAGATTCTCAAGAAACACCAGCCATCCGGCCTTCTCATAGTCCAGGAACGCAAACGGTACACGGAAGAACAGATAGTCCGGCATACCGTTTCGCAGGAACAGATATAACCCGATACCCCCGATGCAGGTGAAGAGACAGGTCAGCACCGCTTTCGTCCTCTTCCGCAGCTTCAGGCCTGCCGTCATCATCGGGACGTGCACGCCCAGGTGGAGCCCCATCAGGACAAAAGCCCAGTGGGACATGGAGAGATGCATCCTGCGGACAAAGGAGACGGGAGCCATTCCGTAGAGAAACGGCACTGCATAGCTGCTCATGGACATGCCGCAGAAGGCAGTGAGCGCGAAGCTTGCCAGCAGCAGGATGTTCAGCGCTGTCGTCAGCATGCGGTAAGGATTATATTTCCCTTTGAACAGCCCTCCGTACCACCTGCGGTTCAGGATCTGGTGGATGATCACAAGCGCGGTCATCCCCATGCCGATCCACTCGTGTGCCACCTCTCCCGTGACCTGATAGGCCATAAGGAGCAGAAGAAGGACGGTCATCGCCGCGTCCACGATCCTCCTGATGTTCATTTTCGCTGCTGCCTTGGACATGGTTCCGTCCCTCTTCTGCCGTGTTTACTGCAGTCCTTCGATCCAGTTCTTAAGTTCCTCTTCGGAGACGCCTCCGCTGAAGCGCTCTCCCTCCAGCCAGGTGCCGCTTCCGGCCAGGGCCTCCATGTTGGGGCCGCTGCGTCCGATGCCGCTTCCGCCGGAGGTGCAGAAGGGGATCACCGTGATCCCTTCAAAGCTGTACTTCTCGACAAAGGTATCCAGGATGCGCGGCTCCTCGCCCCACCAGATCGGGAAGCCCAGATAGACGGTCGTATAGCCTTCCAGCGAGAGGTCTTCGCTGCCGATCTCCGGGCGGGCGTTCTTATCATTCTGCTCGGACGTGGAGCGGCTGCTGCTGTCGTTATAATTGAGGTCCTCTTCTGTGTAGGGCTCGGCCGCCAGGATCTCATAGAGATCTCCGCCGGTGACCGACGCGATCTTCTCAGCGACGCCTTTCGTCGTGCCGGTGGCGGAAAAATATGCGACCAGGACGTCCGAATGAGCCGCCGGAGCCGGTGTCTCGCTTGCAGCCTCCGCCGCTGTCTCAGACAGGGCTGCCCCGGTGGTCGCCTCGGTGGCTGCTTCCGTTGTCTCTTCCGCAGCCGCTTCCGTGACGGTTTCCGTCTGCGCTGTCTCCGGCTCAGCCGGGCTTGCGGTCCCGGCAGATTCTGACTGCGCATTGTTCCCGCAGGCTGCGAGAGAAGCAAGAAGCATGACCGCTATGATGATGGATAGGATCCTTTTCATGACTTACCTTCCGATCTTCTGGTCGCCCGTGGACCAGACATGTTTTTCTTTTGCTGCCGCAGGTTTGTTCTGGGCCATGACGCCGGCCAGCGGATGCGGCACATAGGGCTCCTCCAGATACAGGATCTCGTCCGGGGTCAGGACAAGATCCACCGCCCTGGCAGCGCCTTCAATGTGATGGAGCCTGGTGGCGCCGACGACCGGCGATGTCACTTTGGTGAGCAGCCAGGCGAGCGAGACTTCCGTCATGGTCACGCCGTGCTTTTCGGCGAGCTCCGCCACGCGCCCGATGATCACATTGTCCTGCGCAGCCGTTGCGTCATATTTGAACTTCGCGTAGGCGTCCTCCTCGGCGCGCTTCGTGCCGCCCTCTCCGGGACGCCTGGAGAGACGTCCGGACGCCAGGGCACTGTAAGGCGTCAGCGCAATGTTTTCTTCGCTGCAGTAAGGGACCATCTCCCGCTCTTCTTCGCGGAAGATCAGGTTGTAATGCCCCT
>DFIR01000023.1 GCA_002372815.1 Lachnospiraceae bacterium UBA3692 | reverse complement strand
CGGACGGAAGATATTAGAAGGGTATAAGGGATTTAATGCATCTGTGGAACGAAGCAAATACATCTATGGCACAACGGAAGAGGGCGTAGATGTATTCAGATATAAAGAGACCGTAAATGGTGAAGACGCAGGTGACGAAGGAGAGACAGAGATTCCTTCAAGTACGGATGCCTATCCCATAGTATCTGCGAAGAATCCTCCTATAATTGACAATGATACATCAGTGATATGGAATACGCTTAAACTCAGACCAACGGAAAGTATGCCGCGGCATCAAGAGATCACAGCAACATTTGTTATGACGACCCAGAAGGCTTTTGACGATGCGGATATAGATGTAGAAGTCGATAAGGAGACCGGCTTTATCCGATTTGATTCAAACATTCTCTTTGAACGCGGCTCTGATCAGATCATGGAACAGGGGAAGTCAGAACTGGATAGATTCTTAAGCATATATATGCCGATCATGAAGGACCAGATCGAGGCCGGGAATATAGGAAGCATTGTGATCGAAGGGCACACAGATACGGATGGTTCGCATGAGTACAATCAGGATCTGTCCGAGCGCAGGGCAGATACTGTTGCAGCTTATGTAATAAGCTCTTATCCTGACTTTGAACCCTATATTGAAAAAGTAGGATACTCTTATGACAGGCCTATTCTTGCGGAAGATGGAACCATAGATATGGCAGCCTCCAGAAGAGTGGTATTCAGCTTTATTATCGCTGGTGAATAATTGTGATGTAATCACATGTTTTGACAAAAGATACCCCGGGGGTAAAAATACCTCTGGGGTATTTTTAGTGGGGTAAAAATACAAGATATAGATAAAAATACATAATCAGACGCAATATATAGTGTTTCGGGGGTCCTCTTCCTGGACGAGATGCCGGAATTCAGCCGCACGACGCTGGACCTGCTCCGGCAGCCGCTGGAGGAGCGGGAGATCCGCATCACCCGGAACTACGGGACCTATCGGTTTCCCGCTCGTTTTCTCCTGGTTGGGGCGGGGAATCCGTGTCCCTGCGGTTACTACCCGGACCTCAACAGATGCAGATGCTCGGAGAAGGAGCGGCGCAGATACAGACAGCATCTCTCCGGTCCCCTCATGGACCGCATGGACATGCGGATCCACGTGCGGGTCACGGGCGTGGAAGAGATGCAGGCGGGGGCTGCGGCGGGGCCCTCCAGGAGCGAAGCGGTGAGAAAACGGGTGGAGGCCGCCGCGGAGCGGCAGCTGTACAGGTATCGCGGGGCCGGGATCCGGTTCAACGCGGAACTGGACGCGGAAGGGACGGAGAGATGGTGCCGGCTGAACGCGGAGGGCGAGAGGTGCATGCGGGACCTGTGCGGGAGGAGCACGGTCAGCGCGAGGGGATACCACCGGATCCTGCGCATCGCCAGGACGATCGCGGACCTGGACGGCGCGGAGGAGATCCGGACGGAGGACCTGATGGAGGCGTTCCGCCTCCGGGGCACGGAATGACGGGATGACGGAGAGGGAACGGAATGGGAGAAGGAAAGGAGACGGAAAGGAGACGGAATGGGAGATGGAATGGGAGTCGGAATGGAAGACGAAAGGGACAGGATCGATCCGTATGCGCTGTGGCTGTACGCGAAGGCGGGGATGGGCAGCAAGTGGATCCGCCGGCTGTACTCGCACGGCGGACTGCAGACGGCGGGGCAGCTGTTTGACATGACGGAGAAGGAGTGTGAGGATCTGTGCGGGGCGGCTTATGCCGAATCTGCCGGGGAAGTGGGCAAGGGCACGGCGGAGAAGGCGGCCGGGAGGCTGAAGGCCGCGATCCGGGCGGGGACCGCGCAGAGGCGGGAAGAAGCCGCGGAGCGGCTGCGCCGGATGGGGATCCGCTTCGTCACCATGGAGGACCGGCTCTACCCGGAGCGGCTGCGGAATATTCCGGATCCGCCGTTCGGGCTGTACTACCGGGGATGCCTTCCGTCCGACGACCGGCCGTCCGTCGCCGTGATCGGCGCGCGGGGCGCCACGCGCTACGGGATCCAGCAGGCGCGGATCTTCTCGGGGACGCTGGCCGCGGCCGGGGTGCAGATCGTGAGCGGGCTCGCCGTCGGGGTGGACGGGGCGGCCGAGGAGGAGGCACTGTACTGCGGCGGCGCGTCTTTCGGGGTGCTGGGGTGCGGCGTGGACGTGTGCTACCCGGAGCGGAACCGGCGGATCTACGAGCGCATGTGCGCGGGCGAACATGGGAGCGGCGTCCTCTCGGAGTTTCCGCCGGGCGAGCAGCCGAAGCGGAACTATTTTCCGGCGAGGAACCGGCTGATCAGCGGGCTGGCGGACATCCTGCTCGTCTGCGAGGCGAGGGCGCAGAGCGGCACGCAGATCACGGCGGACCACGCGCTGGACCAGGGGAGGGATATTTTCGCGGTCCCCGGCAGGAATATCGACGCGCTGAGCGAAGGGTGCAACCGGCTGATCCGGCAGGGGGCCGGGATCGCGATCTGCCCGCAGGATCTGCTGGGGCATTTTTTCGGAAGCGGGGCCGGTGAGGAGAGTCAGCCGGAAGAAGGCGACCCGCAGAAGCAAGACCCGGAGAGCGGGGAAGCCGGGAACGGCGGGGTGGAGCTGCGCCTGGCGGATCCCGTGCAGCAGGCGCTCTTTGAGAGCCTGGACGCGGCGGACCTGCAGGAGATGGACGCCCTGCGGGAGAAGATGGAGGAGAATCTCGGACGCGGCGTCAGCATCCGGGAAGCCGGGGCGGTCATGTCGAAGCTGATGCTGCTCGGATACGCGCAGGAACCCTGCAGCGGATATTACTGCCGGGCTATTGAAAAAGGTGCCGGAAAAAGGTAAAATCAATGATTAGGCATCCGCGGGAAATGCAAAGTTTGCAGGGCATGACGCGGAGCCGGAGACTAAGATCGAAAGATGCCGCATGACCGTGCGGCAGACGGAAAGGGGCAGAAATGGCGGAATCCATGAAGGGGCTGTCGCGCACCTGCAGATGCGCGGAGCTTTCGGAACAGAATATAGGACAGACAGTCACCGTGATGGGCTGGGTCCAGAAGCAGAGGAACAAGGGCAGCATCGTGTTCGTAGACCTCCGGGACCGCAGCGGCGTGATCCAGCTGATCTATGAGGAGGATGCCTGCGGAGCGGAGAACTTTGCCAAGGCTGCGCGCATGCGCGCGGAGTTCGTCGTCGCGGCCGTGGGTGTCGTGCGGCGCAGGGACGGCGCGGTCAACACGAATCTGGCGACCGGCGCGATCGAAGTGCATGTCCGCGAGACGAGGATCCTCTCTGAGTCCGAGACGCCGCCGTTCCATATCGCGGAAGGGATCAATACGCGCGAGGAGCTGCGCCTGAAATACAGGAGCCTGGACCTCCGCAGACCGGATATGCAGAGACGCATCATCCTCCGCTCGAAGATCATCCAGTATATGCGCGAGTTCATGAGCGCGGAGGGCTTCCTCGAGATCGAGACGCCCATCCTGTGCAAGTCCACGCCGGAAGGCGCCAGGGACTATCTCGTGCCCAGCCGTGTCCATCCCGGCAATTTCTACGCGCTGCCGCAGTCCCCGCAGCTCTTCAAGCAGCTGCTGATGTGCGCCGGCTATGACCGCTATTTCCAGATCGCGAAGTGCTTCCGCGACGAGGACCTCCGTGCGGACCGCCAGCCGGAATTCACGCAGGCGGACATGGAGCTCTCCTTCGTGGATGTCGAGGACGTCCTGGACGTCAACGAGCGGCTGATCCAGTATGTCTGTAAGAAGGCGATCGGCGAGGAGGTGCAGCTGCCGCTGCCCCGCATGCGCTGGATCGACGCGATGAACGATTACGGCAGCGACAAGCCCGACACCCGCTTCGGGATGAAGCTGAAGGATCTCTCGGACCTGACCGCCGGGTGCGGCTTCGGCGTGTTCGCGGAGGCGGCCTCGAAGCCGGGGTGCTCTGTCCGCGCGATCAACGTGAAGGGGCAGGCCGGCATGGCCCGCAAGAAGATCGATGCGCTGACCGACATGGCCAAGGGCAACGGCGCCAAGGGCCTGCCGTACCTCGCGCTGAAGGAGGACGGCAGCATCAAGTGCTCCTTCGCCAAATTTATGAAGGAAGAGGAGCTGCAGGCGATCTGCGAGCGCATGGGCGCCGAGAAGGGCGACCTGCTGTTCTTCGCCGCCGATAAGAACGGGATCGTGTGGAACGTGCTTGGCGCGCTGCGCCTGCGCCTGGGCGAGGAGCTCGGGCTCATCGATCACACGAAGTTCAATTTCCTCTGGGTCGTGGAATTCCCGCTGCTCGAGTGGTCCGAGGAGGAGTCCCGCTTCGTCGCCATGCACCATCCTTTCACCATGCCGATGGAAGAGGACTGGCACCTGATCGATTCGGATCCCGGTGCCGTGCGGGCGAAGGCCTATGACATCGTCCTCAACGGCGTCGAACTGGGCGGCGGCAGTGTCCGTATCCACCAGAACGACATCCAGGAGAAGATGTTCTCCGTGATCGGCCTGACGCAGGAGGAGGCGCAGGAGAAGTTCGGCTTCCTTCTGACCGCGTTCAAGTACGGCGTACCGCCGCACGCGGGCCTCGCATACGGCGTCGACCGGTTCGTGATGCTGCTGACCGGCGCGGACAGCATCCGCGACGTGATGGCCTTCCCGAAGAACAAGGACGCCGTCGACCTGATGAGCGAGGCGCCCAACGTCGTCGACGACAAGCAGCTGGAGGAACTCTCCATTGCGATCGTCCGGCCGGCGGAGGAATGAATCCACAAAAATGTTTCCACATGAGGGAAACTGTGCTATAATTTCCAAGGCTGTGCATTCTGCACGGCAAATTTTCGTGCTCTGCAGAGAGCACAGACGCAACATAACAGCAGGTTGAAGAAGGAAGTAGTGCAAATGAAGAAATCCAGAGCGGTCATTGCGTTGATCATCACGGCGGCCATTACGGCGCTGATGGCTTATACGGCACTGGTCGGGTTCGGCAAGGGGCACAGAGGCTCCTACCACAACATCAAGCTCGGCCTGGATCTGGCGGGCGGCGCCAGCATCACCTACCAGGCGACGGGGGACGAGGCTCCTTCGGCCGAAGATATGGCGGACACCGTCTACAAGCTGCAGCAGCGCGTGACCGGGTACAGCACGGAAGCGCAGGTGTACACCGAAGGGAACGACCGTATCAATATCGAGATCCCCGGCGTTTCGGGCGTCGCGGAGACGAACCAGATCCTTGAGGATCTCGGACGTCCCGGTTCCCTCTATTTCATCCGCCAGACGGATGAGAGCGGCAACCAGAACTACCAGCTCGGCATCACCGAAGACGGCCAGATCGTGTATGTCCTGACCAGAAGTCTCGAAGACGTGATCGCCACCGGCGACGCGGTCCTCTCCGGCACCGATGTCGCGGACGCGCAGGCGGGCTACCAGAACGACAGCATGGGCAACCAGCAGATCGTCGTCTCCCTGGTCTTCACGGAAGAGGGCAAGGCCAAGTTCGCGGACGCCACGACGAAGGCCTTTGCGGCCGGCGAGAGCATCGGCATCTACTATGACGGGCACTTCATCAGCGTTCCCAACGTCCAGGCGGCCATCACCGACGGCCGCGCCGTCATCACCGGCGAGACCGACATCGACAGCGCGAGAAATCTCGCCTCGACCATCCGCATCGGCGGCCTGAAGGTGGAACTGGAGAGACTGCGCTCCCAGATCGTCGGCGCGCAGCTCGGACAGGACGCGATCGCAACGAGCAAGAAGGCCGGTATGCTAGGCTTCGGGCTTGTCATCCTCTTCATGATCGGCGCATACCTGATCCCCGGCCTCTGCGCGAGCATCGCGCTCTGCATCTACTGCCTGCTGATCGCGCTCGTGCTGAACGGTTTCAATATCACACTGACGCTTCCCGGTATCGCGGGCATCCTGCTTTCCATCGGTATGGCAGTTGATGCGAACGTCATCATTTTCGCCCGTATCCGTGAGGAGATCGCGGCCGGCAAGACTGTGCGGCAGGCGATGGGCAGCGGCTTCAACAAGGCCCTCTCCGCGATCATCGACGGCAACGTGACCACACTGATCGCAGCCGCGGTGCTGGCTTTCCTCGGAAGCGGAACGGTCAAGGGATTTGCCTATACGCTCGCGATCGGTATCATCCTGTCCATGGTGACGGCGCTGTTCGTGACGCGCTTCCTGATGAACATCTTCTATGCGCTGGGCTTCAAAGATGAGAAGTTCTACGGCCGGGCGAAGGAGCAGAAAGATATCCCCTTCGTCCGCAACAGAAAGACCTTCATGGGCATCGGCGCGGCCGTGATCATCGCCGGCCTGATCGCCATGGGCGTCCACGCGGCGGGCGGCAGCGCGCTGAACCTGAGCCTGGATTTCGTGGGCGGCACTTCCACGAATGTGACGTTCAATGAATCCAAGGATCTGGAGACCCTCAACAGCGAGGTGGTCCCGCTGTTCCGTGAGGTGACGGGCAACGCGACGGTGCAGGTGCAGAAGGTCGCGGGCACGAACGAAGTCATCTTCAAGACCGGCGAGCTTTCAACGGAACAGAGTACCGAGATCGCCAACCAGCTGGTGGAGAAGTTCGGCGTCGACAAGGACAGCGTGACTTCGGAGACCATCAGCTCGACCATCAGCGGTGAGATGAAGCGCGACGCGGTCGTCGCGGTCATCGTGGCGCTGATCCTGATGCTCATCTACATCTGGTTCCGGTTCAAGGATATCCGCTTCGGCGCATCCTCCGTGCTCTGCCTCGCGCATGACACCCTGGTGGTGCTTGCGGCCTACGCGATCCTCCGGATCAGCGTCGGCAGCACCTTCATCGCCTGCATGCTGACGATCGTCGGTTATTCGATCAACGCGACCATCGTCATCTTCGACCGCATCCGCGAGAACCTGGAGATCCGGCGCGCCGGACAGCCTCTCGAGGAGATCGTCGACAGGAGCATCACGCAGACGCTGACAAGAAGTGTTTTCACGTCTCTGACGACGTTCTTCATGGTGCTGACGCTTTATATCTTCGGTGTCGCTACCGTTAAGGAGTTCGCGCTCCCGATCATGACGGGCATCATCGCCGGCGGATTCTCCTCCGTCTGCCTTGCCGGTCCGATCTGGTACATGCTCCGCGGACGCCTCGGCGCCGGCAAGTCGGAGAGCGCTCCGAAGCAGGGCGGCAGAACCGACAGAGAAGACTATAATCCGCACCTTTCCAAGAAGGAACGAAAGGCACTGCGGCAGAAGGAAGTCGAGGCCCGCAACAAGGCCAAGACAGTGATCTGACTGCTTCCTGATGATGAAACGGGGAGGATGCTGCGCATCCTCCCTTTCCAGTTTACGCGCGGTATGGACGGATGGGAGGACGCATGCCGGATCTGACGGCCGGGCGGCCCAGAAGGTGGGTCGTCTACAACAAAAAGGATGATTTCCGGGGCATTGCGGCACAGCTCGGGATCTCACAGGTGCTCGCGCGGATCATCCGCAACCGGGACGTGACCGGGGCGGCTGCCATGGAAGGGTTCCTGTACTGTCCGGAGACACTTCTGCACGACCCGAAGCTTCTTCCGGACGCGGAGAAGGCGGCAGAGGTGATCGAGCGCTCGATCCGGGCCGGTGAGAAGATCCGGATCGTAGGGGACTACGACGTGGACGGGATCTGCAGCGCCTTCATCCTGTGGCGCGCACTGCGGGCAATGGGAGGCGACGCGAATACGGTGCTTCCGCACAGGATCCGGGACGGCTACGGCATCAGCGAGAGGATCGTCCGGGAAGCGGCGGCGGACGGCGTGAAGCTCATCGTGACCTGCGACAACGGGATCGCGGCTGCCGCACCGCTGGAGACGGCGGCGGAACTGGGACTCACTGTGGTCGTCACCGACCACCACGAGATCCCCTACAATGAGACGGAGGAAGGAAGGCAGTACGTGCTGCCCAGGGCAGCGGCCGTGGTGGACCCGAAGCGCCCTTCGGAAGACGGGGGTGCCCCGGCCTATCCATATCCGGAGATCTGCGGCGCGGCGGTGGCATGGAAACTGTGCCTGCTGCTCGGAGACAGGTTTCCGGAGAGAGAGGAACTGCGGAGCAGCGCCTACCGGACGGAGCTGGAGGCTTTCTGCGGGCTGGCGACGGTCTGCGATGTCATGCCCCTCCGGGACGAGAACCGCGTGATGGTGAAGCGGGGACTGCTGGCGGCTGCTGAGACGGACAATGTCGGGATGCGTTCGCTCATCGACGTGAACGGACTTCGGGGGACGGCGCTGAGAGGGTATCACGCCGGTTTTATCCTCGGGCCGTGTCTCAATGCCACCGGACGCCTGGACAGCGCGGAGACCGCGCTCGGGATGTTCCAGGAGACGGATCCCTCGGAGGCGCTGCGGACAGCGCAGATGCTGCGCGACCTGAACGACAACCGCAAGACCATGACGGCGCAGGGCGTGGAGCGGGCGAGAGAACAGGTCCTGGAGCAGGGAATGACCGGGGACCGGGTCCTCGTGATCTACCTGCCGGACTGCCATGAATCCCTGGCGGGGATCATCGCGGGCAAGATCAAGGAGCAGTTCTACAGACCGACGTTCGTGCTGACATCCACGGAGCGGGGAGAGGTCAAGGGATCCGGCCGCAGCGTGGAGGCCTATCACATGTACGACGCGCTGAACCGCTGCAGTGATCTGCTGATCCGCTTCGGCGGGCACGCCATGGCCGCCGGACTGGCGCTTGCGGAGGAGAACATCGACGCCTTCCGGAGACGCCTGAACGACCAGTGCGGACTCACGGAGCAGGATCTCACGGAGACGGTCCGGATCGACATGGAACTGCCGCCCGGGCTGCTCACGGAGAGGATCGTCGGGGAATTTGAGATGCTGGAGCCCTGCGGCACGCGCAACCCGCGCCCGCTGCTCGTCACGCGCAGTGTCCGTCTGCAGAGGCTCCGCGCGGTGGGCAGGAACCGGAACGTGCTGCGGCTGTCCGGGACGGACAGCGCGGGGCGGCGGATCGAGATGGTGCATTTTTGCGAAGAGGGCGCTTTCAGGGAGCAGTTCCTGGAGGCCTGCCCGGCGGAAGCATATGAGAGACTGATATCGGGACACGGAGATGTCTGCATCGATGCCGTCTACAGCCCGGAGATCCATGAATGGAACGGGCAGAGACAGCTGCAGTTCACGATCAGGGACTTCCGGTTCAGCAGAAGAGAGGGGTAGGACCATTATGAAAATCTCGCAGCTTGCACAGAGACTGGATTATCACTTTGAAACACTGACGGGGGAGCCGGTCACCGATCCGGAGCAGGTGCGCAGACTGCGCGCCGCGGAGATCACCGCCATCACGAACGATTCGCGGAAGATCACGGACGGCTGCCTGTTCTTCTGCATCGTCGGCGCCCGGAGCGACGGCCACGACTATGCGCTGCAGGCCCTCCGGAGCGGGGCGAGAGCGCTGGTGGTGCAGAAGTCGCTGGATCTCTCCGCCTACCAGGTGCCGGAAGGCGCGGAGGAGCCGGTGATCCTGAAAGTGCACGACTCCCGCTACGCGATGGCTTTCCTCTCTGCCGCCTATTACGGAAACCCGGCGGAGGAGATGAAGATCATCGGCGTCACCGGCACGAAAGGAAAGACCACCACGACCTATATGGTCAAGAAGATGCTGGAGAACGCCGGCTTCCGCGTCGGTCTGATCGGCACGATCGAAGCGGTCTACGGGGACGTGCACATCCCGGCCTCGACCACTACGCCCGAATCCATGCGCCTGCAGGAGATCTTCCGGGAGATGGCGGACGCGGGCGTGGAGGTCGTCGTGATGGAGGTCTCCTCCCAGGCGCTCATGCTGCACCGCACACAGGGCTTCATCTTTGACTACGGCATCTTCACGAACCTCTCCGAGGACCACATAGGGCCGGCGGAACACAAGGATTTTGAGGACTACCTGCGCTGCAAGAGCCTCCTGTTCAGGCAGTGCCGCGTCGGGATCGTGAACGGGGACAGTCCGTATGCGGACCGCGTGCTGGAGAACCGCACCTGTGAGGTGGAGCGCTTCGGCATGGGAGAGGGGAACGACCTCCGCGCGACGGACATCGAACTCGTACACCGGCCCGGGGAACTCGGCGTCCGTTTCCGCACGGAGGGCCTGATCGAGATGGAGGCGGAAGTCCCCGCCCCGGGCAGATTCTCTGTGTACAATGCGCTCTGCGCGATCGCGATCTGCAGACATTTCGGCGTCACGCCGGACAATATCGCCAAAGCGCTGCTGCAGACACACGTCAAGGGACGCATCGAGATGGTGAAGGTCTCGGACAAGTTCACGCTGATGATCGACTACGCGCACAACGCGATGGCACTGGACAGCCTTCTGCAGACGCTCCGGGAGTACGAGCCCGGCAGGCTTGTCTGCGTGTTCGGGTGCGGCGGCAACCGCTCCCGCCAGCGCCGCTTCGAGATGGGAGAGGTCAGCGGCCGGCAGGCGGATCTCACCATCATCACCAGCGACAACCCGCGCTATGAGGAGCCGCGCGCGATCATGGAGGACATCGTCACCGGGATCCGCCGGACCAAGGGCGCCTATATCCAGATCCAGGACCGCAAGGAGGCGATCCGCTACGCGATCCGCAGCGGGATGCCCGGCGACATCATCGTCCTGGCGGGCAAGGGCCATGAGGACTATCAGGAGATCCGCGGCGTGAAGTATCCGATGGACGAGCGCGTCCTCATTCAGGAGATCCTTGCGGAGGAGGCCGCGCGCTGAGACCTGCAGAGGGCGGTACCGGGATCCCGCTGATCCCGCGGCTGCCCGAGAGGAGAGAATGAAGAAGTACGCCCTGATCATCATCGACATAGCTTATACGAAGCTGGACCGCCCGTTCACGTACAGGATCCCGCAGGGGATGCGGGACCGGGTCGTGCCCGGCAGCATCGTCACGGTCCCGTTCGGGAGAGCGAATACGCTGCGCAAAGGGTATGTCATCGGCCTGTCCGACCGGTCGGAGCTGCCGGACGCGCAGATCAAGGAGATCGCGGAGCTGCAGGCGGCGGACAGGTCCGGCGCCTGCGCGGCAGAGACGGCAGGGAGCCGGGAGGACGGAGCGGACGGCGACTTCTGGGTGGGCATCGCCGCCTGGATGAGCGAGCGCTACGGATCGACCATGGCCGTCGCGCTCAGGACGGTCCTCTCCTCCGGCAAGCCGGGCAAGCCGGCCGTCCACCGGGAGATCGAACTGCGGGTCTCCATGGAAGATGCCGCCGCCCTGCTGGAAGCCTTCGAGAAGAAACACCAGGTCGCGAGGGCGCGCCTGCTCCGGGAACTGATGAAGACGCCCCGGCAGCCGTACGCCCTGGTCGTCTCCAAGCTCCACATCCAGGCCTCCACAGTGCGCGCCATGCGCGCGAAGGGCATCCTGGAGGTGACGGAGGAGCAGGTCCTGCGAAATCCGGTCTCCCTCGGGGAGGTCCGCGAGGACCGGAAGCAGCTGAGCCCGCAGCAGCAGGAGATCGCCGACGCGGTCGTGCGGGATTTCGACACGGGAAGAGGCGGCGTGAGCCTGATCCGCGGGATCACGGGCAGCGGCAAGACGGAAGTCTACATCGCCATCATCCGGGAGATCGTCGCGAGAGGCCGGCAGGCCGTCATGCTGATCCCGGAGATCGCCCTGACCTACCAGACGCTCCTGCGCTTCTATCAGTATTTCGGGGACCGCGTCTCCGTCATGAACTCCTCGCTGTCGGAGTCGGAGAAGGCGGACCAGCGCGAGCGCGCGCGGCGCGGGGAGATCGACGTGATCATCGGGCCGAGAAGCGCTCTTTTCACCCCGTTTCCGCATATCGGGGTGATCGTGATCGACGAGGAGCACGAGAGCAGCTACAAGAACGAGTCGATGCCCAAGTACCGCACGGCGGACGTCGCCGCCGAGATCGCCCGCAGGAAAGGGGCGGTCGTCGTGCTCGGCAGCGCCACGCCTTCACTGGTGTCCTACGAGAGAGCCCGCCGGGGAGAGTACAGGCTGTACGAGCTGGACAGGCGCCTCACGGGCGGAACGCTTCCGCAGGTGTACGTGGCGGACCTGCGGGAGGAACTGCGCAGCGGCAACCGCAGCATCCTTTCGAGGAAACTGGCCTCTCTGCTGGAGGACCGGCTGGAGAAAGGGGAGCAGAGCATGCTGTTCCTGAACCGGCGCGGCACAGCGGGCTTCGTCTCCTGCAGGTCCTGCGGACACGTGATGAAGTGCCCGCACTGCGACGTCTCGCTGTCCCTGCACAGGGGCGGGCGCCTGACCTGCCACTACTGCGGCTATACGGAGCGCATGCCGGAGCGGTGTCCGGAATGCGGCTCGCCCTATATCTCCGGCTTCCGCGCGGGCACGGAACAGGTGGAGGCGTACCTGCACAAGGTGTGGCCGCAGGCGCGGATCCTGCGCCTGGACGCGGACACGACGTCCCGCAAGGGCAGCTATGAGAAGATCCTGTCCGCCTTCGCCAACGAGGAGGCGGATATCCTGGTCGGCACGCAGATGATCGTGAAAGGGCATGATTTTCCCGGTGTCACGCTGGTCGGCGCGCTGCTGGCGGACCTGTCCCTGTACGCGGGCGACTACCGGTCCGCGGAGAGGACCTTCCAGCTTCTGACGCAGGCGGCCGGGAGAGCAGGCCGCGGGACAAGGCCGGGGGAGGTCGTGATCCAGACCTACCAGCCGGAGCACTACGCGATCCGCTACGCGGCCGCGCAGGACCATCAGGGGTTCTGCGGGGAGGAGATGCTCTACCGGAGCGCGCTCCTGTACCCGCCCGCGGGACACATGCTGGCGGTCCAGATCCAGTCGGAGCAGGAGGACGCAGCCCTGTCGGAGGCGGGACGGGCCAGGGAACTGCTGAGCGCGAAGGAAGGGAATCTCTTCCTGATCGGCCCGGCGGCCGCCCAGATCAGCAGGATCCGGGATACCTACCGGTTCGTGCTCTACATCAAAGATACCGATTATGACAGACTGATCCGCTGCAAAGACCTGCTGGAGGCGGATCTGGCGGAGAGAGGCGCGGCGGGCGGCGTTCCGCCCGTGAACTACCAGTTCGATTTCGATCCGGAGAGCCCTTACTGAGCGGCAGGACGGTCGAAGAGATATATAAGGAACACACACAGAATCAGAAAGGATTACAATGGCGATCAGAAATATTCGCGAGATGGGGGAAGAGGTCCTGACGAAGCGCGCAAAGGAAGTCAAGGAGATGACTCCCAGGCTGCGCCAGCTTGTGGAGGACATGCTGGAGACCATGTACAGTGCTTACGGCGTCGGCCTTGCCGCGCCGCAGGTGGGCATCCTCAAGAGGATCGTGGTCATCGATGTCTCCGAGGATCAGGACACCCCTTATGTGCTGATCAATCCGGAGATCATCGAGAAGGACGGCGAGCAGACCGGCATGGAAGGCTGCCTGTCCGTGCCCGGCAAGCAGGGCCAGGTCACGCGCCCGCAGCACGTGGTGGTGCGCGCGCAGAATGAGGACATGGAGACCTTTGAGCTGGAAGGCGAGGACCTTCTGGCGAGGGCGATCTGCCACGAGCTGGACCACCTGGACGGCCATCTCTACGTGGAACTCGTGGAAGGCGGCCTGCAGGACGTGGAAGAACCTGAAGAAGAGGAAGAGGCGGAATGATCGAACGGATCGTATTCATGGGGACACCGGACCTGGCAGTGCGGGTGCTGACGGCGCTTTCCGAGAACGGCTATCCCGTGACGCTGGCCGTCACGCAGCCGGACAGGCAGAAGGGGCGCGGCAGGAGCGTGGTCATGCCGCCCGTGAAGGAATATGCCCTGCAGCGGGGGATCCCCGTCTTTCAGCCGGAGAGGCTGCGGCAGGACGGCGCGTTTGAGCGGATCGCGCAGGAGGCGCCGGACCTGATCGTCGTCGCTGCCTTCGGCCAGATCCTGCCGAAGAACCTCCTGGAACTGCCGAAATACGGGTGCATCAACGTCCACGCATCCCTCCTGCCGGCGTACAGGGGCGCGGCCCCGATCCAGCGGGCGGTGCTGGACGGGCAGAAGGAATCCGGCGTGACCATCATGCAGATGGATGCAGGACTGGACACCGGGGACATCCTGACGCAGGCCCGCATCCCGCTCGATGACCGCGAGACCGCGGACAGCCTGTATGAGAAACTGGCGGATCTCGGCGCGAAGCTCCTTCTGGAGACCATTCCGCAGATCGAGGCCGGCACGGTGACCCGCACAGTCCAGAACGACGCGGAGGCGACCTACGCCGCCATGCTCCACAGCGAGATGGGTGAGATCGACTGGTCCCGCAGCGCGCAGGAGATCGACCGGCAGATCCGGGGACTGAATTCCTGGCCCTGCGCCCGCACATCCGTCGACGGCAGGCGGCTCAAGGTCTGGGCGGCGCTGCCCGTAACAGGGGAGAGCGCCGGAGAGACGGAACCTGCCCCCGCAGGCACGATCGTGCGGATCGACCGGCAGGGACCCGTCGTGCAGACCGGGGACGGCCTGCTGGTCCTCACGGAAGTGCAGCCGGAAGGCAAGAAGCGCATGCCCGCCGACGCGTATCTGCGCGGCGCGAGGATCGGGACCGGCGCGGTGCTGGGCTGATACGGAACGGAGTGCGATATGACGGCAGATACTAGAAAGCGCGTCCTGCAGTGTCTCACGGAGCTTGAGAGAGGCGGATCCTACAGCCACCTGCGGATCAAGGAGATGCTCGATAAGTGCGCGGATCTTCCGGCCTCGCAGAGAGCCTATATGAAGCGTCTGGCGGAGGGTGTGACCGAGCGGCGCATCGAGCTGGACGCGGTGATCGACCGTTTCAGCACCGGGAAGAAACAGACCCGCAGACCGCAGATCCGCTGCATCCTCCGCATGGGGATCTACGAGATCCTGTATATGGACGGTGTACCGGACGCAGCTGCGTGCAGCGAGGCCGTCCGTCTCGCGAAGGAGAGCGGCGCGGCCGGCCTGTCGGGATACGTCAACGGACTCCTGCGGCGCGTGGCCAGGGAGAAACAGCAGGGAGGCTTCCGAGACGCGGAGGATCTTCCGCTCGAGGTGCGCTATTCCACACCTGCGTGGATCGTGGATCTCTTCACGCGGCGGTTCGGGACCGAGGAGACGAAAGCGCTTCTCGGCGCCATGATGGAGCCCCGGCCCGTCACGATCCGCATGCGCAGCGGCTTGCCTGAGGCGGAGCAGGCGCAGCTCGAGGAGCGGATCCGGGAGGCCGGCGCACAGATCCGGCCCGCGGCGATCTGGCCTTACAGCCGGTACCTGCAGGCATCCGGAGATCTCCGCAGACTCCCCGGATACGCGGAGGGGCTGTGGACGGTGCAGGACGAGAGCAGCATGTTCGTCGTGGAGGCGGCGGGCCTGCAGGGCGGCGAGACGGTCTGTGATGTGTGCGCCGCGCCCGGAGGCAAGGCTATGCACGCCGCCGGCATCCTGGAGGCATCCGGAAAGGGCGGAACCGTGTACGCCTGCGATCTCTCCGAGAAGCGGACGGAGCGCATGCTGGAGAATATCCAGAGAATGCACCTCGCCAATGTGCAGGTGCGGTGCAGGGATGCCTCGCAGCCCGTGCCGGTCTCCGAACGGGGGACGGCTGACGTGCTGCTGTGCGACGTCCCCTGCAGCGGACTCGGCGTCATGGGACGCAAGAGGGATATCAAATACCGGGTGACGCCGGAGGAGATCTCGGCGCTCGCGGCCCTGCAGAAGCAGATCCTGCGGGAGAGCACGGCGCTGCTGAAGCCCGGCGGGACGCTCATCTACAGCACCTGCACGATCAGCAGGGAGGAGAACGAAGAGACGGCGGCCTTCATACAGGAGGAGCTCGGACTGCGTCCGGACAGCCTGCTCCCGTATATGCCGGATCTGCCCCGTGTGAAGGACAGCGTGCAGGGAAACATGCTGCAGCTGCTGCCGCACGTGCACGGGACGGACGGTTTCTTCATCGCCCGGTTCATAAAAACACAGGAATGAGAAGAGAGGTCTTCATGGATAAGGATCTCAGATCGATGACCCGCGGGGAGATCGCGGAAGTGCTGGCCGCAATGGGACAGCCGGCGTACCGCGCGGGGCAGATCTTCTCCTGGATGCATGAGAAGGCAGCCAGGAACTATGACGAGATGACGAATCTGCCCGCAGCCCTCAGGGCCCGCCTGGCGGAGGAACTGCCGCTCACCTGCGCGGAGATCCGCGAACGGCAGGTCTCGCGGGACGGCACGGAGAAATACCTGTTCGCCATGCCGGACGGATGCCTCGTCGAGAGCGTCCTCATGCGCTACAAATTCGGCAACAGTGTCTGCATCTCCTCCCAGGTGGGATGCCGGATGGGCTGTAAATTCTGCGCCTCCACCCTGGAGGGACTGGAGAGGGACCTCCTCCCTTCGGAGATGCTGGAACAGATCTACGAGATCCGGAGGACCACCGGCGAACCCGTCACCCACGTGGTCGTCATGGGGACCGGGGAGCCGATGGACAATTATGAGAACCTGGTCCGTTTTCTCCGTCTGCTGACGGATGAGAAGGGCATGCACCTGAGCCGGAGAGCGATCACGGTGTCCACCTGCGGCCTCCCGGACGGGATCCGGAAGCTGGCCGGGGAGGGGCTCCCCGTGAACCTGGCCCTCTCGCTGCACGCCGCGACGGACGAGAAGAGGCGCGGCATCATGCCGGTCGCCAACAGGTACACGATCGCCGAACTGCTGGAGGCCTGCAAGGTCTATTTCGAGAAGACGGGGCGGCAGATCACGTTCGAATATGCCCTGATCAGCGGCGTCAACGACGCGGAGGAGGATGTGCGCCAGCTCGCGGCACTCGCCGCGCCGCTGCATGCCCATATCAACCTGATCCCCGTGAACCCTGTGCGGGAACGCGGTTACCGCCACCCGCAGGACCGCGATGTGCAGGCCTTCAAAAATAAACTTGAAAAAAGCGGTGTAAATGTTAGTATTAGGAGAGTAATGGGCCGGGATATCGACGGTGCCTGCGGACAGCTCAGGCACCGCCGTCTTCATGATGAAAAACAGATTTGAGGTAGGTATATGCCGGTATCGTATTCACGCACAGACCGGGGGCGCAGACGCACCAAAAACCAGGATTATGTCTTTGCAGTCAGCGGACAGGTCGGGATCTTTCCCAACCTGTATATCGTCGCGGACGGAATGGGCGGACATGAAGCGGGGGAATTCGCCTCGCAGTATACGGTCGAGAGGCTCGTGAAGGAAGCGATGACCGATACGGGCAGGGAGCCCCGGGACCTGATCGATCACGGCCTGCGCCTTGCCAATGCGGAACTGAGAGAACTGGCGGCAGCCAGGCACCTCCTGCTGGGAATGGGAACGACGGCGGTCGCCGCCACCATCTCCGAAGAAGGCGAACTGCTGGTCGGGAGCGTCGGAGACAGCCGCCTGTACATACTTCGCAGTGAAGGACTGGAACAGATCACACATGATCACAGCATGGTGCAGGAGATGGTCGACGCGGGAACGATCGGCAGGGAAGAGGCCCGCACGCATCCGGAGCGCAACGTGATCACCCGCGCCGTCGGCGCGGAGGACCGGCTGCTTGTGGATTTCTACACCGCACAGCTCAAGAGGGGGGACATCGTGCTCCTCTGCACGGACGGACTGACCACCATGCTGCGCGACGAGGAGATCGAGGAAGTGATCCGCAACTGCTCGGACCTCGAGCTCGCGGCGGACAGTCTGATCAGAGAGGCCAATGAAAACGGGGGCAAGGACAACATCAGCCTGATCCTTGTGGACCCGTGGACGGAGGTGGCGAATGATTAAGATCGGTATGATCATTGCAGACCGCTACGAGATCCTCGGCAAGGTCGGCAACGGCGGAATGGCCGATGTATATAAAGCGAAGGACCGCACGCTCGGAAGAGAAGTCGCCGTGAAGATCCTGAAACAGGAATTCTCGGAGAACGAGACCTTCGTCTCCAAGTTCCGTGTGGAGGCGCAGGCGGCGGCGGGACTGATCCATCCGAACATCGTCAACGTGTACGACGTCGGAGAGGACGACGGCATCTATTATATCGTGATGGAGCTGGTCAACGGCTTCACACTGAAGAAATATATCCTGCGCAAGGGACGCCTCAGCGTGCGCGAATCCGTCAACATCGCGATCCAGGTCGCCATGGGACTGGAAGCCGCGCACAGCAACCACATCATCCACCGCGACATCAAGCCGCAGAACATCATGATCTCCCGGGAAGGGAAGGTCAAGGTGACGGACTTCGGCATCGCGAAGGCCGCGACCAGCAACACCATCACGTCCAACGTGATGGGCAGTGTGCACTACACTTCCCCGGAGCAGGCGCGCGGCGGATTCTCGGATGAGAAGAGCGACGTGTACTCCCTGGGCGTCACGATGTACGAGATGCTCACGGGCCATGTGCCTTTCGACGGGGAGACGACGGTCGCGATCGCGATCCGGCACATCCAGGAGGAGATGCCCTCCCCGAGGGAGGAAGTGCCGCAGATCCCTTACAGTGTCGAACAGATCGTCCTGAAATGCTGCGAGAAGAACCCGGACCGCCGCTATGCCGGCATGACGGATCTCCTTGCCGACCTGAAGCGCTCCCTGCAGGAGCCGGAAGGCAATTTCGTCAAGAGGGCCGGGGCCGTGGACCTCAGCCAGACCCGCCCGCTCTCCGAGACGGAGCTGCGGGAGATCCAGGAACTCGCGAAACAGAAGAACGTTGACATCGCGGAGGCCGCGATCGGCGCCGCGGCAGGAGCATCCGTGCTGAAGGCAGAGGCCGCCGCCCCCGCAGCATCCGCTGCAGGAAAAGGGCCGGCGGGAAGAGCCTCCGAGGAGGCGCAGAGCGGCGCGAACAGTTCCGGAAGCAGGGACAATGCCGGTGCCTCCGGAGCCGGTGCAGCCGCGGCTGCGGAGCACCGGGGCGGCCGGGACAGCCTGCACTACGGAGAGGACGGCGCCGCCGCGGATCCGGAAGACGAGCGGCGGATCGAGAACCTGGCGAGATTCCTCACAGTCCTCGCCGGCGTGGCGATCGGCATCATCGTGATGGTCATCGCCGCCAGCCGCATGGGCATGCTCTCGGGCAGGGAGCAGAACGAACAGCAGACCGCCGTGGAAGCGACGGTCGTCATGCCGCATGTCGTCGGGGAGACCCGCGAGAAGGCCAGCGACAGCCTGACTGCGCTCGGCCTGATCCCGGAGATCGTCTACGGGGAGTCGGAGGACTTCGAACCCGGGACCGTGATCTCCAGCGACATCGAGGAGGGCACACAGGTCGCGGTGGGCTCCACCGTCATCCTGACCGTCTGCGGCAACAACGGCATCCGGGTCCCGGACGTCGTGGGCATGACAGAGGATGAGGCGCGGCAGCGCCTGGAGGATCTGGACTTCCAGGTCCGGGTCAAAGAGAGCTACAGCGAAGAGGTGGAGGAAGGCTGCGTGATCTCGCAGGATCCGGCCGCGACCTCTTCGGTGGACCGCAAGAGCACGGTGACGCTGGAGGTCAGCAAAGGCCCTGACCTGACCGGCAAGGTCGCCATGCCGAGCCTGCTCGGAATGTCGGAAGGGGATGCCCGCAGCATGCTGGCGTCGCTCAAGCTGAAGCTGGGCACGGTCGAAGTGAACAGGAATGTCTCGTCGTCCGACATCGGAAAGGTGATCGGACAGAGCGCCGAGGAAGGCGAATACGTGGAGGAGGGCTCCTTCATCGATATCGAGGTGGGCGGCCAGATGACCTACAGCTATTCGGCGGACATCCCGGCGCCGACCGCGGAGGAGGACCCGGACTACAAGGCCGGGACGAGCGTCCACCTGCAGATCGTGGGGGAGGACGGACAGGTGCTCCTCAGCACGACGACCTCGGAGATGCCGCATCCGGTCGGTTTCATCGGCGTGAAATACGACACCGCCACCCTCACGATGACCTATGACGTGCAGATCGAGGAGACGGTCGTCGTGGATCCCGCGGAGGATGAAGGCGGGACAGAGGGCGGTGAAGGCACCGAAGGCACAGAAGGCGGCGAGAGCGGCCAGGCGGAGCCTCATACGGAGACGACCGTCCGCACGGAGACGCACAAAGTGACGCGGATCCTGCAGTTCACACCGGAAGGCTGAAGCATGCAGCAGGGAAAGATCATCAAGAGCATCTCGGGCTTCTATGAAGTCCATACGCGGGAAGGGATCACATACCGCTGCCGCGCGCGCGGACTGTTCCGGGCACTCGGACAGAAACCGCTGGTCGGCGACGACGTGGAGATCGAGATCACCGATACGGTCAGCGTTCCCCCGGAGGGCAGCGTCATGCGCATCCTTCCGCGCAGGAACAGTCTGGTGCGGCCGAATGTGGCGAACGTGGACCAGGCGGTGCTGCTGTTCGCGATCACGCACCCCGTCCCCAGCTACAACATGCTGGACCGCTTCCTCATCCTGATGGAAAGAAAGGAACTGCCGGCGGTCCTGTGCTTCAACAAGACAGATCTCGCGCGGAAAGAGGAGATCGAGGCGCTCAGGGAGACTTACGAGGACTGCGGCTGCAGAGTGCTCTTCGCGAGCAACTACCAGGGGGAAGGCATCGAAGAACTGCGGAAAGTCCTGGAAGGCAGGACGTCGGTCATCACCGGGCCGAGCGGCGCGGGCAAGTCCACGCTGATCAACACCCTGTGCCCGGAGGCGCGCATGGAGACCGGGGAACTGAGCCGCAAGATCGCCCGGGGCAAGAACACCACGCGCCATATCGAACTGCTCTCAGCCGGTGCAGACACTTATCTGGTGGACACGCCGGGCTTCACCTCCCTCTTCCTGGAGGAGATGGAGGCGGACCAGCTCCGGTACTGCTATCCGGAATTCGGCCCCTACGAGGGGACCTGCCGGTTCGGCGGATGCGTCCATATCCACGAGCCCTCCTGCCGGGTGCGGGAAGCCGTGGAGGCCGGGAAGATCCACCCGATCCGCTACCGGAACTACTGTGAGCTCTACGAGGAACTGCGGACCCGGAAGCCGGTCTACCGGAAATGAACGGCGACAGAACGGAAAATAGAATAAAAAGGACCCGGAGCAATCGCAGCCGCAGACCGGCCGGTTGCCCCGGGTCTTCTGATTTTTAAGGGAAGGAGAGCGCTGCCTCAGAGATACCTGCGGAAGAAGGCGCATTCCTCGTCATTGCAGCGCCGCGCGTCCTCCGAGCGGATGTTCAGGTGGAACACATGCCCGAGCGGGCGGTCCTCCTCTCCGTAGATATGCAGTTCGTTCTCGACATGGCGCTCTGTGAGGAGCTCGCTCATCGGCGCAGCCATCTCCAGGAGGAAATCTCCGTAGGCGCTCATCACAAAGGAAGGCGGATAGCTCTCCGTGACGTGGTCGAGGATCCGCAGCTCTTCGCCGTACTCGGAGACCTTCTTCGTCAGGTAGCAGCGGACGGCCGTATCCCGTTCGGACAGCTCGTACATGCCGCAGTTGAGCGCGATCGCGCGCATGTGGATCGCCGGGATCTCCATCCGCAGGACCTCCGCATAGGACGGATCGGTCACAGCGGCCGCGTACTGGCTGAGAAGCTGCGCGCCCGCGGAATCGCCGACGAAGAACATCCTGTCCGTATCGATAAACAGCTCTTCGGCATGGGCAGCCGCCCAGCTGACGGCGGCGTTCACATCCTCGATCTGCGCGGGATAGCGCGTGTCCGGCGCGAGCCGGTAGGAGAAGTTGACGACCGTGAAGCCCCGCTGCGCCAGATTCATGCAGTAATACTGATAGAGGTCCTTGTCGCCGTAGACGTAGCCCCCGCCGTGAACGCTGACGATCGTGGGGAGCGCCTCCGCCGTCCCCTTCGGATAATAGACATCGAGGACCTGCATCGGATGCGTGCCGTAGGCGCGGTCCGTGATCCGCACGATGTCGTCCGGGGGCGTCAGGCCGGCATCGCGCTTATCATCGCTCGCCTTGAAAGCTCTTCTGAGTACGACGGGATACAGCATCTCGGTGACCGGGCGCGCGGAGGCGGCGATCACGGCGACGGCGGCAGCCGCGGCTGCGGCAATGACAGGCAGACGTTTACGTTTCATAAGAAGCACCTCCGGAACAAAAGAAGATATGACAGGACCATTATAACATGAACACTGGATTGGAGAAGAAATACTATATTTTCGACCGGCTCGCGAAGGGACCGGTCCTCGCTGTCTATTCCAAACGTCCGATGGATTTCCTGATCCCGGACGGAGAGGAAGAGGCGCGGCAGCGTCTGTACGCGGAGGTGGAAGCGGACCTGGGATACCGGTTCCGGAAGGTCGTCCACTGCCGGCAGACCCACAGCGATATCGTGCACATCGTGGAGGAAGCCGATCTGGAGCGGGGACTGCCTGACGGGGACGGCATGCTGACCGATCTGCCGGGCGTCGCGCTGGAGATCCGCACCGCGGACTGCCAGAGCGTTTTTCTCTACGACCCGGATAAGGGCGTCGTCGGCAATATTCACAGCGGATGGCGCGGAACGCTTGCCCGGATCACCGTGCGCGCCGTGGAGAAGATGGTCTCGCACTACGGATGCCGTCCGGAGAATATCGAGGCCTATATCAACCCCAGTATCCTCCGCTGCTGCTTTGAGGTGGAGGACGACGTGATCGGTCTCTTCGGCGCCCGCCTGGATGTGCGATCCTATGCGGAGAAGTCCCGCGTCCTGAACGGACACCAGAAATATCTGCTGGATACGGCGGCCATCAACCGCGACGATCTTCTGGCGGCAGGGCTCCGGCCCGGGCATATCTTCCTCAGCGGCGTCTGCACCATGTGTGAGAAGGAGACCTATCACTCCTACCGCGGGGACGGACAGGCGGCCGGCAGGAACGGATCCCTCATCTGTCTTCGCCAGTGAAGGGATCCTCCGGGGCAGGACCCTCTTTCTTCTTCCTGGAACGTTCCCGCAGCCACTGATGCAGCATGCGCAGGGATTCCTCAAAGTACTGGTTGATATAGGCGCCCACCAGGAAGATATAGAAGCAGCAGTAGAGCCAGAACAAGAAGATCGCGGTAGCGGTGAGGCTCCCGTAGAAGAGTGTGTAGCGGTTCGCGCCGCTCATGTAGATCGAGAAGAGCCAGGAGAAGACAAGGAAGCCCAGGGAGGTGAAGAGCGCCCCGGGGAGCTGCGCCATGAAATACCGCTTTCCGGCGGGGAAGAACCGGTACATCAGCATGAAGATCACTACCGACAGCAGGAAGACGATCCGGTAGCGGAGCTGCTCCACCCCGTAATAGGCGGCGTCCTTCTCGGAGATGATATTATAGAGAAATACCCGGATCGACCGGGTGAACACGGCGAAATACATCATGCTGATGAAGAGGACCAGCAGCATGACGGTATAGAAGATCGAGAGAAGCGTGAGGACGAGGAAGTTCCGGCGCTCCTCCGCGCCGTACACGATGTTGAGCCCCCGGATCAGCGCGAGCATGCCCGCCGCGGAAGCCCACAGCAGCATGAGCAGGGACGTCGGGAGGACCCGGCCGCCGGCATTGTAGGCTTCATGCAGGATCCGCGTCACCAGTCCGTCGACCATGTCCGGGGTCACGGCGGTCACCGCCCGGACCATCATCTGTTCCTCAAAGCCGAGAAGCGGCAGGACCGTCGACAGCACGATCACCAGCGGGATCAGGGAGAGAAAGAAGAAGAAGGCCACACTGGAAGCGCATGTGGAGATCCCGCGCTGCGACATCTGTGTCGCGAAATCCCTTCCCTCATACAGCACACGTCTCCGCACGTCGGCGGCAGATCTCTGTCCCGTTCCTTCCGGCATCGCCCGTCTCCTTTCCGTTCTCTGTTCATTCTGATTGCTTATCAGTATATCACAGGGAACAGACCGTGTGTGCTATAATGACAGCATGTTCGTACAACAGGAGGTGTGGACACATGATCTTCGGAATGACATACTACCAGATCTGCTGGTATTTCCTGATCTACTCGTTTCTGGGGTGGATGACGGAAGTGGTCTACCAGGCGGTCTCGAAGGGCAGGGTGATCAACCGCGGCTTCCTGAACGGCCCGGTGTGCCCGGTCTACGGATTCGGGATCCTGGCGGTGTTCTCTTTCGTCGGATTCATGAGGGAGAACGGCAGGGACCTGAATGACCTGGAGATCTTCCTCTTCGGCATGCTGCTGGCGACGGCGGTGGAGCTGCTGGCGGGTTGGCTTCTGGACATACTGTTTCACGCCCGGTGGTGGGACTATTCCTCGAGACCGTTCAATTTCCGCGGATACATCTGCCTGCAGTTCTCGCTCCTCTGGGGGATCGCCGTCCTCCTGGTCGTGAGGATCTTCCAGGCATACATCGACCACCGCGCGGTCTCGCATATTCCCGAGCGCTGGGGATGGATCGTCCTGGGGGTATGCTACGCGCTTTATTTTTCGGACCTTGTCGTGACGGTCGCGATCATCATAGGATTTAATAAGAAACTTCGCAGTCTGGACCAGATGCAGGCGGGCCTGCGCATCGTGAGCGACAGGCTGAGCGAGAACGTCGGGACGAGGAGCCTCGCCACGGCGCAGAAGATCGGGGAAGTCCGCGTGCAGGCGGCACTCGGAAGAGCGGAACTGAAGGATGCCGTGGAAGCGAGGACGGATGCCCTTCAGGAGAGAGCGGGGGCCTTGCAGGAGAAGGCCGGCGAGAGAGCAGAAGCGCTGCAGGCCCGGATCGACGAGCTGTACGGCAGCCTGAAGACACACAAGGTGTTCGGCTACGGACGGCTCCTGAGAGCGTTTCCGGATCTGCAGCACCGGGATTTCTCCGAGATCGTGCAGAAGCTGAAAGAGAGGCTTCTGGAAGACGGGACGTGAGAGGCGCCTACCTCTCCACGCCGCGGAAGAAGAGCCCCAGCATTCCCGGCCCGACGTGGGCGCCGGAGAAAGGCTCGTGCTGGCAGATCGTGATCGGCACTTCCGGCGTGATCTTCCGGATCAGGGAGGCCAGAAGGCCGGCGTCCTCCGGACAGTCGCCGTGCGAGATGCAGATCTGCTGGCGGGGGAGATCCTGCCGCTTCTCCGCGTACTTGTTCGCGAGGGCTTCGATGGACTTGCGGCGCCCGCGGACTTTCGCGCAGGAAATGATGTGGCCGGTGCTGTCCCCGAACAGGATCGGCTTGATGCCGAGGATCGTGCCGATGGCGGCGGTCATGCCGCTGACGCGGCCGGTCCGTTTAAGGAAGTTCAGGTCATCCACGGTAAAATACTGGCAGATATGCGGGACATCCGCGTCCAGGATCTTCGCGGCTTCCCTGGCACTCATATCCTCACGGCTCAGCTGCGCCGCCTGCACGGCGAGCAGGCCGTTGCCGAATCCGCACCCGAGGGAGTCCACGATATGGACATAGCGGCCGCTGAACTGCTCCATCAGCTCCTGCGCGGCGATCCTGGCGGCGTTGTAGGTCCCGCTGATCCCGGAGCTCATGGAGATGTAGATGATATCCAGTCCCTTCTCCAGGACCGGGGTGAACTGTGACAGAAAGAGCTGGGTGTTGAGCAGGCTCGTCCGGACGACCCGGCCGCTGCGCAGCCCTTCATAAAAGGCATGCGCGTCAAAATGATCCACGTCCCCCCAATATGTCTGCGGCTTTCCGTCGATCGTATATTCACAGGGGAGCAGGGAGATCCCTTCCAGCATCCCGGCGGGCAGATTGGCGCTGCCGTCCGCAAATACGGCAAAAGACATGATCCGATTCCTCCATTCTTCATTTGACATTCAGTATCTGCCATTATAATCGGAAATGGCCGGCGGTTCAATCTCTGCGGGCTTTTCTTCCGGAAATTGCCCGGACCGCAGGTTATCAGGCCTCTATTCTTCTGTCACAGCACCTTTAAAAACCGTTTAAGTCATTGTATAATCTAATCAGGCTGAAGGGAGATGGCAAACTTCCGCCGACATCAGCAAAGCCATACCAGTTCAAAGAAAAGGAGCGAATACCATGGCAGAAGAACTCAAGAAGATCACAGAAGAAGAGCTGAAGGAAGTCGCAGGCGGCGTGAACGGCAAGGTCGGACTGGATGAAGGCCCTTGGATGGAGGTCGCGAATCTGAAGACCGGATGGCTCGCTCTCAGAAGCGATCCTTCCTATAACTACAACAACGAGATCGGCAAGCTCTACAACGGCGATGATGTCCAGATCATCGGCAACGGCTCCGGCAACGAGAACGGCGCGAGCTATGTGTGGGTCTGGTCTCCGAAGCTCAACAAGAGCGGCTGGGTCAACGACAGCTTCCTCGTGAAGAAGAAAGTCAAATATTGATCGGCAAGCGGGGTACAACCCGGGCAGCGGCGTAAAAGCCGCTGCCTTTTTTTCTGACTTCTTTGACATGGCCGCTTCTTAAGTGTAATATTACAAAATAACACGCAGTACAGACAGCAGAACGGAAGCCTGCGCAGCGGGCGCCGCGTTTCAGGAGTCAGGAGGAACGATTATGAGCGGCGTAAGAAATCTGGTCCGCCCGATGGTGGATGAATATCAGGAATATCTGCACGACGAGAGCAGACAGGTAGGTGCGGCACAGAGCATCTCTTTTCCCACGACCGAGGAGGAAGTCCGGGAGATCCTTCGAAGAATGCGGGAGGAGAACATTTCCGTGACGATCCAGGGCAACCGCACCGGTCTGGCAGCGGCAGCTGTTCCCGAGGAAGGCCACATCCTGAATGTGGAGAAGATGACCCGGGTCCTCGGCATGCGGATCGGCACCCAGGGACTCACCAGGGACACACGCTGCCGCTACCGCACCGATCCGGACGAGCCTACGGTCTACGTGCGCGTCCAGCCGGGCCTCACGCTCTACAACCTGCGCAAATATCTGGCGACCAGGGATTTCCCCCGCGATGACTGGGATGAGGCCTCCCTGGCGGCTTTCGAGACCTTCCGCTCCATGCCGGAGTGCTATTTCCCGCCGGATCCGACGGAGAGCACCGCGTCGATCGGCGGTATGGCCGCCTGCAATTCCTCCGGTTCCAAGAGCTACAGCTACAGCTCCATGCGCGGCTATGTGGAAGCTGTCCGCCTGGCGCTCTCTGACGGCGATATCATCTCGCTGCGGCGCGGCGAGCGGTTCGCGACCGGCAGACATTTCTCCCTGACCACAGAGGGCGGCCGCGTCATCGAGGGAGATCTTCCTTCCTACCGCATGCCCGGCTGCAAGAATGCTGCCGGCTACTATGTCAAGGATGACATGGACCTGATCGACCTCCTGATCGGCAGCGACGGCACCTTCGGCGTCTTCACGGAGCTGGAACTGCGGACCATCCGCATGCCCGCCGTGATCTACGGACTGAACTGCTACTTTGAGACCCAGGAGCAGGCCGTCTCGTTCGCGGAGAAGATCCGGAGCAGCTGCAGCAGGGTCGCGGCTGTGGAATTCATGGACAGGAATGCCCTCGAGATCGTGCGCCAGCAGAAGGGAGAGGAGCTCCTGATCCCGGACGGCTGCAACTACATGCTCTATCTGGAGATCCACGCAAACTCCGAGGACGAGGCCATGGAGGAGACGGACACCGTCATCGCCGCCATGGAGGAGGCCGGCGGAGATCCCGAGAACACCTGGCTGGCGGAGACCGCCGCTGACCGCGCCCGCCTGCTGGATATGCGCCACCTGGTGCCGGAGACGGTCAACATGCGGGTGGCCGCACGCAAGCGCAAGCACCCCGGCATCGCCAAGACCGGCACGGATATGGCTCTTCCGGACGAGCACTTCATCGAGGTGCTGGAGATGTACGAGAGAGACCTGGCGGAGGGCGGCTACGAGTACGCCATCTGGGGCCACTTCGGCGACAACCATCTCCACGTCAACGTGATCCCGCACAGCATGGGCGAGATGCGCCGGGCCAAGGAGATGTACACCCGCTGGGCGGAAGTGATCCTTTCCTACGGCGGCACCGTCTGCGCGGAGCACGGCGCGGGCAAGATCAAGGCGCCGCTCCTGGCGCTCATGTACGGCGACCGGGGCATCCAGGAGATGGCCGCGGTGCGGTTCGCCTTCGACCCGGACCACCAGCTGGGCAAGGGGACCCTCTTCAAGGAGAAGGAGCCCGCGCAGGATCCGAAGCTGGCCTACGCGCTGTCCATGACCGAGAAGAACGCCTACATGCTCTACAACGGCATCGAGATCGACGAGCTGGACATCGAGCACTGCACGGCGAGCGTCAAGATCATGCCGCAGCAGAGGGATCCCAGAGGCTATGTGCACGGCAGCCTTTTCTTCACGATGGCGGATATCCTGTCCCTGACACTGGCCAGGGCGGACGGCCGCGACTACGTGACCATGGACGCGAGCGTGCACTTCATCCGAAACGGCTCGGACGGAAGACTGACCGGCGAGGCGCAGATCGTCCGCCGCGGACGCACTTCCTGCCTCTGCGAGGTGATCATCCGCAGCCAGGACGGCGTCGAGCTGTCCCGCATCTCCGTGACCATGTTCTGCATCAACCGATAAGAGAAGATCCGGTAAACAGTGAAGAGACTGCTGCCCGCGTGGCGGCAGTCTCTGTTTATGGTCCTGGGAAAGGAGACGGAAGCTTGAAGACTGTCAACGGGCATGCTCCAATGTGTTATTTTTGGTCAACAGATAGAGACAATACTGATTCATGCTGATGCCTTCCGCTCTGGCTCGTTCCGCAAGTGAACGATGCAGGCTTTTAGGGATTCTGAGCTTGAATTGTCCCGAATAGCCATCACGTTTGTTTGGTTCCGGGACAGGAGATCCATCTTCAAGCGCTGCGCAGATCCACTCCTCCTTTGCATCCATAGCATTGGAAACTGTCTCCTCAAGTGAGCATCCGACTGTTATGCAGCCGGGAAGTTCCGGAAACCTTGCGGTATACCCTGTTCCGTCAGGATCCGGAAGGATCTCAAGACTATATGGCAGCCGTAGATACTCTTCAAGGGTTTTCATTTTTGTTTTCCTCCTCAATTACTTCTTTCACCATCAGTACATACGTGCGTTTTATGGGATCATGAGCAGGAATTGTAATCGGATTCTTTCCGCTTTTTCGAAAAGTATAATGACTGCCTCCACCGGTGGGAGCATGCATAGTATAACCGTACCCTTCCAGTATTTTCTGCAGTTCAGAGAATCTTACATCTTTAGGCAATGTATGAATTCTAAAAAGCAGCTTCTCCCATTTAGACATAGAAACTCCTGTTAGGGTCATTATATTTGGTGTCATATATGGTGTCAATATCCATAGAACTGATCCGTTCCCTCCACTTAAGATATTCTTCATTGCGTAAACGCTCGATCGTTTCATAGCCTGGCTCGCCCTCACCTACCAGAGGCCGCCAGACTGCTGGATCTTTCCAAAATGGGCTATCTGCGCTATGAATCTGCCGAGAGAACGCCGTCCTATCAGACCATTGTGTTCATGGCCCAGAAGCTGGGAAGCTCGCCGGAATATCTGACCGGCCAGACTGACGATCCGGCCCCGCAGGCCTATCAGATATTCCGAGACGCCGACCCGGTACTTTTCGAGATCATAAAGGAATTGAAGGGGGCAGACGAGAAGAGTAAAGAACGTTTACTGAAGTATTGCAGGGAATTGATGCGGGATACGGAGGCATGAAGCTCTGCCCGGCGGCGCGGACTGGCCCGACAGCAACTGGCCTTCCTGCTGACCTACGCCTCCGAGCAGGCGATCCGTGAGATCTACCTGAAGTCCTTCGAGATCGCGGTCAAGAACTACAAGGGCGTGCCGCTGGCCGTCATGAGCTCCTTCAACTTCATCGGCACACAGCCCAGCACGGCCAACCCTTACCTGCTGAACAACGTCCAGCGCAGTCGTCCTGATCGCCCTGGAGGCGCTCGCGGCAGCGATCTTCCTTAACTTAAAAAGAAGAAAGCATAATTACGGTTGCAAGATTACCCCTCCCAAAAGGTCGATCTACAACATACCCAAAGGAACCCCTGCCCGTTTGGGCAGGGGGTTCCTTTTTCAGACATACAATGAAGAATAACGGATCACATCGCGTCAGTTTCGTCAAAGTGCGTGTCATCCTGTCCGACAGCGCCATCCTGCCTGTTTAGATCTGCTCGGAACCGACAATGGAAAGAGATTGAGAAAAGAGTCTGGGTACGCTATAATATATGGCGTTCTGGCAGGCTCTTTTCTGGTAGAGAGCCGCAAAGTGATTCGTATACAGCATTTTTAAGGAGATGAAGACTATATGAAGCTGGGCATCGTGGGGCTCCCTAACGTGGGCAAAAGCACTCTTTTCAATTCCCTGACCAAGGCCGGGGCGCAGGCGGAGAACTATCCCTTCTGCACCATCGACCCCAACGTGGGCATCGTTCCGGTGCCGGACGAGCGCATCCGCCAGCTGGGCGAGCTCTATCACACCAAGAAAGTGACCCCCGCCGTGATCGAGTTCGTGGACATCGCGGGCCTCGTCAAGGGCGCCTCCAAGGGTGAGGGCCTCGGCAACCAGTTCCTGGCCAACATCCGCGAGGTGGACGCCATCGTCCACGTCGTCCGCTGCTTTGAGGACGACAATGTCGTCCACGTGGATGGCAGCGTGGATCCTGTCCGCGACATCGAGACCATCGAGATGGAGCTCATCTTCGCCGACCTCGAAGTCCTCGAGCGCCGCATCTCCAAGGTGAACCGCACCGCCCGCATGGACAAGACCGCCGGCAAGGAGCTGGCCCTCCTCGAGAAGATCAAGGCCCATCTGGAGGACGGCAAGCTCGCCCGCACCATGATTTCGGACGGCCTCGTGGACGGAGAGGACGACCGCAAGCTCTTCGACAGCTACAACCTCCTCACCGCCAAGCCCGTCATCTACGCCGCCAACGTCTCCGAGGACGACCTGGCCGACGACGGCGCCTCCAACGCCCAGGTGGCCCAGGTCCGCGAATATGCGGCGAAGAACGGCAGCGAAGTCTTCGTCATCTGCGCCAAGATCGAAGCCGAGATCTCCGAGCTCGACGACGAGGAGAAGGCCATGTTCCTCGAGGACCTCGGCCTCTCCGAATCCGGCCTCGAGAAACTCGTCCGCGCCAGCTACCACACCCTCGGCCTCATGAGCTTCCTCACCGCCGGTGAGGACGAATGCCGCGCCTGGACCATTAAGATCGGCACCAAGGCCCCCCAGGCCGCCGGCAAGATCCACACCGACTTCGAACGCGGCTTCATCAAGGCCGAAGTTGTCAACTATGAAGTTCTCCTCCGCGAAGGCTCCCTCGCCGCCGCCCGCGAGAAGGGCCTCGTCGGCATCGAAGGCAAGGAATACGTCGTCCAGGACGGCGACGTGATCCTGTTTAGGTTTAATGTGTAAATAAGATCGGCACCCCGTCAGAGGCCTGCTGCGGGACAACGAACGCCTTTCCGATACTGTTGTGTGCGAAAAGCGGCGGACCGCAATATGTAGTCTGACTATTCAGACGATACCATCTGTTGTTGCGGATCCGCGATAAACCACAATATCTGGACTTTGTCAATTAAAAAAGTGTAAAAACACCTCCTCCGGCCGTACAAAATACGGCTGGGACGGAGGTGTTTTTTTGTGAACTTTTTATTCCGGACCGCCGCCCAAAATCTGGAATGTTTATGCTAATATATTACAAGATATAGTGTTTTGAAAGGAGTTTTTGTCACAAAATATGCCGGATATGATGGAACAGATGGACATCGCATTTCCGCACCTGGGCATCTACCTGCGGAACGTCCCCAAGACGATCTATATCGGGGACTTCGGGATCGCCATCTACGGGATCGTGGTGGCGTCGGCCATGATGATCGGGATCCTGATGGCGGCGCACATCGCGAAGAAGACCGGTCAGGATCCGGACGATATCTGGGACGCGGCCCTGCTCATCATCATCATGTCGATCGTCGGCGCGCGCGCCTATTATGTCGCTTTCATGTGGGATTATTACAAGGACAACCCGCTGGAGATCCTGAATCTGCGCGGGGGCGGCCTCGCCATCTACGGCGGCGTGATCGCCGTGGTCCTGTCCCTCCTGATCTTCTGCAAGGTGAAGGGGAAGAACTTCTTTCTGATCGTGGATGACTGTGTATACGGCCTGGTGCTGGGACAGATCATCGGAAGATGGGGCAATTTCTTCAACCGGGAGGTCTTCGGGGAATATACGGACAGCCTCCTGGCCATGCGGATCCCCGTCTCCATGGTGCGGGAGCGGGATATCTCGCCGCTGATCGCGGCACATATGAGCGAGACGACCAACTACATCCAGGTCCACCCGACCTTCCTCTACGAGGGGCTCTGGAACCTGGGACTGCTGATCCTCATGCTGCTGCTTCTGCGGAAGAAGCGCTTCGACGGGGAGATGGGACTCCTGTATTTCGGCGGTTACGGGCTCGGCCGCGCCTGGATCGAGGCGATCCGCACGGACCAGCTGTACATCTCCGGGACGAAGATCCCGGTCTCGATGGTCGTGGGGCTCGCCATGGCAGCCGGAAGCCTTGTGATCTGGCTGATCGCGTCCGCGGCCTATAAGAAACGAAAACAGAAACAGCTGTAGAACATACATTCCCGTTGCCATTTTGCTCTGAAATTGGTAAGATAGACCATAAAGTGGAGCAAAGTGGAGGGAAGTGGAGATGTTTCTGGGCGAATATGATCACTCGCTGGACACGAAAGGGCGGCTGATCATTCCATCCAAATTCAGAGAGGCGCTTGGGGAGAGCTGCGTGCTGACGCGCGGCTTCGACAAGTGTCTGTGCCTGTACCGGTGGGAGACCTGGAACGCCTTTGTGGAGAAGCTGGAGCAGCTGCCGCAGAATGAGGCCCGCTACAGAAAGGTCCGCCGCTATTTCATGGCCTGGGCCTGCGAGGCGGAGCCGGATAAGCAGGGCCGGATCGTGCTTCCCGCCAGGCTCCGTGAAGCAGCGGGCATCGTCAAAGACGTCGTAACTGTGGGAATGGGCAGCAGGATCGAGATCTGGGGCCGCGAGAACTGGCAGGACGATATGTCCTCCGAGGAGCTCGACGGGATCCTGCGGGAGATGTTCGACAACGGATTGGAGATCTGATATTGGAATTCGCGCACACCTCCGTCCTCGCGGACGAGGTCATTGAGAACCTGCATATCCGGCCGGACGGCATCTACGCGGACGGCACGCTGGGCGGCGGAGGACATTCCTCCCTCATCGCGCAGCAGCTGACGGAGGGCGGCAGACTGATCGGGATCGACCAGGATGCCGATGCCATCGCTGCGGCGACGGAGCGGCTCCGTCCTTTCGGGGACACAGTGACGATCGTGCGGGCCAATTACGAGGAGATGCCGGAAGTGCTCGGGGAGCTGGGCATCCCGGCGGTGGACGGGATCCTGCTGGATCTCGGGGTGTCCTCCTACCAGCTGGACAACCCGGAGCGGGGGTTCTCCTATCATACGGATGCGCCTCTGGACATGCGCATGGACAGGGACAACCCTCTCAGCGCGAAGGAGATCGTGAACGAGTGGCCGCGGGAGGAACTGATCCGGATCTTAAGGGATTACGGAGAGGAGAAATGTGCCGCGAGGATCGCGGACGGGATCGTCCGCGCCAGGGAGAGCGCCCCGTTAGAGACGACGATGCAGCTCTCCGATATCATTCACGCGGCGATCCCCGCAAAGATGCGCAGGAAGGGCGGCAACCCTTGCAAGCGGACCTTTCAGGCGATCCGGATCGCGTGCAACCGGGAACTGGATGTGCTGGAAGGCTCCATCGACAGAATGGCGCGCTGTCTGGCGCCGGGCGGACGCCTGTGCATCATCACGTTCCATTCGCTGGAGGACCGGATCGTCAAGAACGCTTTCCGGACACTCGAGAATCCCTGCATCTGCCCTCCGGAGTTTCCGGTCTGCGTATGCGGCAGGAGATCTCTCGGACGTGTCATTACCAGGAAGGCGATCCTGCCGTCGGCAAGGGAGCTGGAAGAGAACCGGAGATCCGCCAGCGCGAAGCTGCGTGTATTTGAAAGAAACGGAGAGACCTCCGCGGCACCGGCTGACGGCCGGTGAGTGCCGGATCTTTGCGGACAGACATATATAAGGAAGGAACAGCATGATCAGAGCAGCACGGACAGCAGGTGCACAGAGCGAAGCGCGCAGGAGGCGGAGGGCGTCCGCAGGGACAGCCGCCCCGCAGCAGCCGTACGTACACGGGAGCGCCGCGGAGGATTTCTGGGAGGAGACTGTCCTTCCGGACAGCATGGTGCCCGCGGAGACGAGGATCGCCGTGCGCCGCAACCGGGAGCACTTCAAGCACATGAGCCCGAAGCTGGTCATGTACTTCCTGGGGATGCTGATCCTGATGGCCTCCATGCTGGTCATGTATATCAAGCTCCGCAGCGATATCACGACGACGACCAACGAGATCGTCGCCCTGGAGACAGAACTGAAGGAACTGCGGGATGACAACGACGAGACCTACAAGATGATCGTGAACAACCTGGATCTGGAAGCGATCAGAGAGAAGGCGATCAACGAGCTGGGGATGACCTACGCCTCGAGGGACCAGGTCGTCACCTATTCCAATTCACAGGAAGAGACGGTGCATCAGATCGCGGAAGCGGGAGATTGAGTTTTGGGCAATCGTGAGAGAGAGAGCGGACAGCGGCGCAGACGCACCGCTGTCAAACGTTTTACCATCAGCATGCAGAGAAAGCTGGTAGTACTGTTCTTACTGGTACTGCTGGCTTTTGTGGGTTTGGGGGCACGGCTGATCATGATCAACCGCGACCAGGGCCAGGCCTACTCCATGAAGGTCCTGTCCCAGCAGGCCTACGACAACGTCACGATCCCCTTCAAGCGGGGACAGATCCTGGACGCGAAGGGCACGGTCCTTGCGGACAGCGTGCTGGTCTACAATGTGATCGTCGACGCCTATCAGGTCCTCGACGACGAGGCCTACCTGGAGCCCACGCTGAACGAACTGCAGCGCCTGGGCATCGACCGCGACGCGATGGAGCGGTATATCCGCGAACAGCCGGCCTCCCGCTACTACATCGCGATGAAGAACCTGACCTACCAGAAGCGCAAGGAGTATCTGGAGCGCATCGAGGAGGGCATCCGCGACGAGAACGACCGGAAAGTGCCCCAGGAGGAACGCTATTTCAGCAATGTGCGCGGGATCTGGTTCGAACCCGGCTACACCCGCACGTATCCGCAGAACGAGCTCGCCTGCGATGTCATCGGCTTCGCCAACACCAACAATGTGGGCATGACCGGCCTGGAGCAGTACTATAACGATATCCTCAACGGCGTGCAGGGGCGCCAGTACGGCTATCTGGACGAGTCCCTGAACATCGACTGGACGACCCACGACGCTAAGGACGGCTGTACGCTGCAGCTGACACTGGACGCGAACATCCAGAGTATTGTGCAGAAGCACCTGAAAGCGTACAATGATCGATACGCCAATGCCGTGCGGAAAGGCGGAAACGGCGCCTACGATGTCGGCTGCATCGTGATGGATGTCAATACCGGCAGCATCAAGGCGATGGCCGGGTATCCCTTCTTCAACCTGAACGACCCTTACAATACGGACATTCTGGTCGGATCGCCGGTCCTGGACGACACGGACCAGCCGACGAAGAAGGTGCTGACGCAGAAGGACATCGACGCGATGGACGACCAGGAGAAGGCCCGCTACCTGAACGCGCTGTGGACCAACTACTGCATCAGCGTGCCCTATGAGCCGGGTTCCACCGGCAAGCTGTACACGGTGGCGGCGGGGCTCGAGTCCGGGAAGATCTCGGAGGACGAGGAGTTCTACTGCCCCGGCTTCAAGGAAGTGGACGGAGTGCGGATCGCCTGCCACAACACGCACAGATTTCTGGATCTGGCGCATGCGGTGGAAAGGTCCTGCAACGTCTACCTGATGAATATCGTGGAGGAGATCGGCAAGGAGACTTACTGCGACTTCCGCAGCACCTTCAATATCGGCCTGAAGACCGGGATCGATCTGGCCGGAGAGGCGAGAACGGACAGCCTGCTCATCCCGGAGGAGACGATGAGCCGGGTCGACCTGGCGACGAATTCGTTCGGCCAGAACTACAATGTCACCATGATCCAGATGGCGGCGGGACTCAGCTCGCTGATCAACGGCGGCTACTATTACCAGCCGCATGTCGTGGACCGGATCTACAGCGCAGACGGCGCAGTTGTGAAGAAAGTGGAGCCGAAGGTGATCAAGCGGACCATCTCGGAAGCCACGAGCGCCAAGATGCGGGAGTACTGCGAGATGGTCGTCATGACCGGCCTCGGCACAGGCGGCACGGCGCGCCCTTACGGGTACTCGATCGGCGGCAAGACGGGCACGGCGGAGACGCTGCCCCGCGGCAATGAGGAATACGTCGTATCTTTCTACGGATTTGCGCCGGTGGATGATCCGCAGGTGGCGGTCTATGTCGTGATCAACCGCGCCAACCAGAAGCGGCAGGGCAATCACTCGCTGCCGTGCAATATCGTCCGGGAGATCATGCAGGAAGTGCTTCCGTACATGAATATCTATATGGACCAGCCCGTCACCGAAGAGGAGCGGGAGGTCCTGGAGCAGAAGGGACTCGAGATCACCTATCAGGAGGATTGATGAGAGGAAATATACTGGAATTCATACTCGCCGCCGCGGCGGCTTTCGCGATCAGCGCTGCGGCGGGGAAATTTCTGATCCCGCTGCTCAGGAACCTGAAAGCGCAGCAGACCGAGCGGGAGGAAGGCCCGGAGAGCCATAAGGCGAAGACGGGTACGCCCAATATGGGCGGGCTGATGTTTATTTTCGCGTTTCTTGTGACGGGACTGCTGCTCGCGCCGCGCCACGGGGAGGTCGTGCCGGTCATGATCCTGACCGCCGGATTCGGCGTTGTGGGCTTTCTGGACGACTATCTGAAGGTCACAAGACACCAGTCGGACGGCCTGAGCCCGGCCCAGAAATTTGCGCTGCAGGTGCTCTTCTCGATCCTCTTCGTGCTGTACATGCGGCGGGTCCACGCGATCCCGCTGTCGATGAAGGTGCCGTTCCTGAAGGGATTCTTCATCGATCTGGGCATCATGAACGTGCCGGCGATGATCTTCGTCACCGTCGCGACGGTGAACGGGACGAACTTCACGGACGGGGTGGACGCGCTCGCGACGAGCGTCACCATTGCGGCGGCAGCCTTCTTCATGGCGGCGGCCCTGATCCTCCATCAGACGGGCGTGGCGATCGCCTGCGCGGTCATGATCGGCGCGCTGCTCGGATTTCTGATCTACAACCATCATCCGGCGAAAGTGTTCATGGGGGACACCGGCTCCCTGGCACTGGGAGGATTCATCGCCGGGACGGCTTACATGCTGCAGATGCCCCTCTGGATCCCGGTCGTGGGCTTCATCTATATGATCGAGGTGATCTCCGTGATCCTGCAGGTGGGGTACTTCAAGATGACCCACGGCAAGCGGATCTTCCGGATGGCGCCGATCCATCACCATTTCGAGCTCGGCGGCTGGTCGGAGACGAAGGTCGTGGCGGTCTTCACGGCGGTGACGGCCGTTCTCGGACTGCTGATGATTCCCGGCGTCTGGTGAAGGTGAGCACTGCCGCCGGTCGGAACTGGAACAATTCATTTAACAGGAAAGCGTAAACAATATGCGAACATGCACACTGGTAGTCGGAGCGGGAAGAAGCGGGATCGGTGCCGTCCATCTGCTGCGTCAGCAGAAGGCGGAGACGATCCTTCTGGAACAGAATGAGAAGGCACAGGAGGAGGCGATCCGCGGACGCCTCCTGCCGGAGGACCGGGACTGGCCGAAGATCGTGATCGGCACACCCCCTGAGGAGGACCTCGCGAAGATCGGACAGGCGGTCGTGAGCCCGTCGGTGCCGGCGGACGCGCCGCTGGTCAGGCAGCTGGAAGGCCTGGGGATCCCCGTGCTCTCGGAAGTGGAATTCGCCTTCCGGAGCGACCGGGGAAGCGTCCTGGCGATCACCGGTACGAACGGCAAGACCACGACGACCTCCCTCGTCGGCGCGATCATGCGCGCCTACAGCAGCAAGGTCTTCGTAGTGGGCAATATCGGCAATTCCTACGCGAAGGAAGCCGGGCAGACGGAGCCGGATTCCTGGAGCGTCGGGGAGATCAGCAGCTTCCAGCTGGAGCACGTCACGACCTTCCGCCCCAAGGTCTCCGCGATCCTGAACATCACGCCGGACCACCTGAACAGGCACTACACGATGCAGTGCTATGCTTCCGTGAAGGAGCGGATCACCCGCTTCCAGAGCGCGGAGGAGGTCTGCGTCCTGAACTATATGGATCCCTGGCTCCGTCCCTTCGGCACCTATCTCTGCACGCCGCGGGTCATCTGGTTCTCCTCCGGAGAACGCCCGGAGAACGGCTACTATCTGCAGGACGGAGAGATCCGGAAGATCACGGAAGAGGGGGACATCGCGCTGCTGCGCATGTCGGAGACACAGCTGATGGGCGTCTGCAACGCCGAGAATATCATGGCGGCGATCGCCATCACGGAGGCCGCCGGCGTCCCGATCGGGACGATCCTGGAGGCTGTGCGCGCGTTCCCGCCTGTGGAGCACCGGATCGAATTCGTCGCGGAGAAGGCGGGCGTCCGGTACTACAATGATTCCAAGGCGACGAATCCGGATGCCGCGATCCAGGGGATCCGGGCCATGGACCGCCCGACGGTGCTGATCGGCGGCGGCTATGACAAGAACAACACATATGACGAGTGGATCGATGCTTTTGACGGCAAGGTGCGGGAGCTCGTGCTGATCGGAAAGACGGCGCCGGCCATCGCGGCCTGTGCGCAGGCGCACGGCTTCACGGACATCACGATCTGCGACAGCTTCGAGGACTGCCTGCGGCACTGCACGGAAGCCGCACAGCCGGGAGACGCGGTGCTTCTGTCACCCGCCTGCGCGAGCTGGGGCATGTTCCGGGACTACGAGCAGAGAGGCGACGTCTTCAAGGAATATGTGAGAGCACTCTGAGACAGCAAGATGTAAAGGCGGTGACAGGTGGCGGACAGCGGTAAGATCAGGACATTTCCGAAGGACCCCTACGGCGGACAGAAAGCGGAGAACACGAATAAGGCAAGGACAGGCGGGCTGCGTGCACGCCTGCTTCGCGCGCTCCGGCGCCAGCCGGCGGACGGTTCGCAGTTCCGGGACTACAGCCTCCTGTTCATCATCCTGTTCCTCCTCGGCTTCGGACTGGTCATGCTCTATTCCACGAGCTCCTATTCCGCCATCGTGGACTACGGCGATTCGGCCTTCTATTTCCGCAAGCAGCTGATCTTCACGCTGATGGGACTGGGACTGATGGTCTTCGTCTCCTTCATCCCTTACCGGTGGTACCGGGTGCTGTCGGTGCCGGCGTACCTTGCCGCTGCGGGCCTGATCTTTCTGATCATCCCCTTCGGAAACGAAGGCGGCGGAGCGAAGCGCTGGCTGGAGATCTTCGGTATGAACCTGCAGCCTGCGGAAGTCGCGAAGGTGGCGGTCATCATGCTGACGGCGACGATCATCGAGAGAGAAGGGCGCAAGGAGCTCGCCTCCACGGCGGGACTGCTGAAACCGCTCATTCCGTCGGCCATTATGGCGGTCATGATCTGGCAGATCACGGATAACCTGAGCAGCGCCATCATCGTGCTCGCGATCACGATGGGCATGCTCTTCGTCGCCTGCCCGGACTACAAGCGATTCGTCGTCATGGCCGGCGCGGTCGTGGTCTCGGCCTTTCTTCTGGTGTCCTATATCGTCAACGCGGCGGACCGCAGCACGATGGAGTTCCGCGGACGCCGGATCCTTGCGTGGCTGGACCCGATCGCCTATGAGGACATCAGCTACCAGACGGTGCAGGCGCTGTATGCGATCGGCTCCGGCGGTTTCCTCGGCAAGGGGCTCGGGCAGAGCATGCAGAAGATGATCGTGCCCGAGGCGCAGAACGACATGATCTTCTCGATCATCTGCGAGGAGCTGGGACTCTTCGGCGCGATCGGCATCATGTTCATGTTCATCCTGCTGATCTGGCGCTTCATGGCCATCGCGAACAACGCGGAGGATATGTACGGCGCCATGCTGGTGGTGGGCGTGATCAGCCACATCGCCGTGCAGGTGGTCCTGAATATTTCCGTTGTCACGAATACCATGCCCAATACAGGCGTGACGCTTCCGTTCTTCAGTTACGGAGGCTCCTCGATCTTCTTCCTGATGGCGGAGATCGGGATCGTCCTGAGCGTCTCCCGCGGCATCCGGTTCAGAAAGACGGAGGACGGCTGATGGAAGAGCTGCATCCGGAGATCGGATTTGAAGAACAGACGGAGGAGAGGCCCGCGAGGCGTCTCCTTCCGGTCATTATTGCGATGCTCGCGGCGGTGGCGCTGGCGGGCTTCCTCCTTGCGGCCTACTTCACGTTCATGATCGAAGAGGTCACCGTGACGGGGAGCGAGCTGTACCCGGAGGAGCAGATCGAACGGGTCGTCCTGGTCGGGGACGGCTCGCATATGGACCTGCGGCGCAACGCGTTCTACCTGCCGGTGCTGTATCATCACAGGAAGATCACCAATGTGCCTTTTGTTGACAGCATCCACGTGGAGATGAAGAGCTTCTCCTCCGTGGAGATCCAGGTGACGGAGAAGAAGGCGACCGCCTACGTGCACGCCGGCGGGAGCAACGTGTACATCGGGAGAGACGGGAAGGTGCTGCAGATCTCTGACCGGGTCCTTCCGGACGTGCCGAAGATCCAGAATATGGAAGTCCGGCGCGCGGTGCAGGGGGAGACGCTGGAGGCGGAGAGGACCGCGGCGGTCTCGCAGGTCCTGGAGGCTCTGCAGATCCTCCGCAAGTACGAGATGCAGTCGAAGACCGTGCGCGTGGAGGAGAGCGGCGGGATCTCGATCATGTGCGGGGACGTCCGCGTCCTGCTGGGAGACGCCGATTACGACATCAAGATCGCCAAGATCCGGGAGCTGCGGGGACAGCTGGAGGATCGAAAAGGGCTCATCGATATGCGGACGTATATCGCGGACGGAAGGGACATCATACTGCAGCCGGAAGACGGCAAGGGGGGTAAATAGAGGGGGTTCTTGTAAAATTATCAGCTAATTACGTAAATATTACGTAAAAACCGACTCGGACAATAAATTTTAAAATCGGTGTTGATATTTTGTAAAATCGAATGTATATTTAAGTCACAAGAATTTTTTTCCTATTTACTCATAAGGAGGGGCCACCGTGCTGGAGATTAGAACGAATGATGCGGAGACGGCATGCAAGATCATTGTCGTCGGCGTTGGCGGCGCAGGCAATAACGCTGTCAACAGAATGGTAGATGTAGATATTACGGGTGTGGAATTCATCGGCGTGAACACGGACGTGCAGGCTCTGCAGCTCTGCAGGGCACCGAGACTCCTGCAGATCGGCGAGAAGCTGACCAAGGGACTCGGCGCGGGCGCGAATCCGGAGATCGGCCAGAAGGCCGCGGAAGAGAGCGCGGATGAGATCGCCAATGCCATCAAGGGCGCGGATATGGTGTTCGTCACCTGCGGTATGGGCGGCGGTACCGGTACCGGCGCAGCTCCTGTCGTCGCGAAGATCGCGAAGGACATGGGCATCCTGACCGTCGGCGTCGTGACGAAGCCCTTCGGCTTCGAGGCGCGCAGCCGCATGAGCCGCGCGATCGTCGGCATCGAGAACCTGAAAGAGAACGTGGACACCATGATCGTGATCCCGAACGACAAGCTGCTCGAGATCATGGACAGACGCACCACACTTCCCGAGGCTCTCAAGAAAGCGGACGAAGTCCTGCAGCAGTCCGTGCAGGGAATCACCGATCTGATCAATGTGCCCGCGATCATCAACCTGGACTTCGCGGATGTGCAGACGGTCATGCGCGACAAGGGCGTCGCACATATCGGCATCGGCTACGGCAAGGGCGAGACCAAGGCTATCGACGCTGTCAAGATGGCAGTTGAGAGCCCGCTGCTCGAGACCACGGTCAACGGCGCGACGGATGTGATCATCAACATCTCCGGCGACATCTCCCTGGCAGACGCGAACGACGCCGCCAGCTATGTGCAGGATCAGGCCGGTTCCGACGTGAACATCATCTTCGGCGCGATGTATGATGACAGCAACACGGACGCCTGCGATGTCACGGTCATTGCTACCGGCATCGGCACAAGGGAGCCCTCGGCGAGCAGATACGAAGACTTCAAGCCGATCTCTCCTTCGCTGAACAGCCGTCCTGCCGCACAGCCGCAGCAGAAGAGGAGACCTGTTGCTCCCGCAGGAGCAGGCACAGGCAGCCGCCCTCGCAGGCCCGCTTCCTCCAGCCCGCAGATCCCGTCCTTCCTGAACCAGCCCAAGAAGTGAGCATCTGCGCACAGGCCCTGAGCAGATCTATACATTTTGGTTGTATGAAGACAGCCGCCGCACGATCGTGCGGCGGCTGTTTTTGGCTCTGTGGAAAGGGAAATGCGTATTTAATAAAACAGTAATATTCAGAACGTCGACCAGCGGAGTCAACGAAAATGGCGGAGATAATGACCGAACGGGTCAATTATATAGAGAAACGGGATGATCACTGCCGCGCCGGACAGAGAGGATAGAAAAAGGGAAGTCCAAAGGATCTTTGGACTTCCCTACTGCGTGGAGCATAGGGGGATCGAACCCCTGACCTCCAGATTGCGAACCTGGCGCTCTCCCAGCTGAGCTAATACCCCGCAACAGAATGTATTCTAGCAGACCTTTCTGCTCTTGGCAAGAGCTTTTTGAAAAACTTTCGAAGGATGTCCGGCCGGCGGCGGGGACTGTATGAACATGTACCTCTAAATTATTAAAAAATCGAAAAGAGGGCGAGGATTGTTTTCAAGCGGGGGAACATGCATTATAATTTCGGAGGTAAATCATTTTTTACAATCTAAGTGGGGACAATTCAATGAGCGGACAAATGGAATATATTGAAAATGAGCGGATCCGGGTGGGCGTGTCGTCCCACGGCGCGGAGCTGTGCAGCCTGTATGACCTGACCAGGGACCATGAAGTGATCTGGCAGGCGGATCCGAAATACTGGAACCGCCACGCGCCGGTGCTGTTCCCGTTCGTGGGGAAGGTGAACGGCGGAAGCTACAGATACCGGGGAACGTCCTACCCGATGGGACAGCACGGATTCGCCAGGGACAGGGAGTTCCGGCTGGTGGACAAGGGGGCGGCCCACGTCACGTTCGAACTGACGGAAGATGAGAAGAGCCTGCAGGTCTATCCCTTCGCCTTCCGGCTGCGGATCACGCACAGGATCGAGGGGAACCGCCTGTCCGTGGAGTGGGAAGTGTCCAATCCCTCCGGGGAGGAGCCGCTGTACTTCTCCATCGGCGGGCATCCGGCGTTCAACTGCCCGGCGGACCCGGGGCAGGAGAAGACGGAGTATTCCGTTGTTTTTCCGGGGCATGAGGAGCTGACATATATTCTGATCGACCCTGAAGCCGAGGCGGCAGATCCGGAGCATCCGCAGGCGCTGCGCCTGGAGGACGGCGGACGGCTGCCGGTCACGGAGCACCTGTTCGACCGGGATGCCCTGATCTTCGACGGCGGGCAGGTCGACACGGTCGGTCTCCTGTACCCCGACGGCACGCCCTATGTCACGATGGAGCTGGCCGGGTTCCCGTCCCTCGGCGTCTGGTCCAAGCCCCATTCCGACGCTCCCTACGTCTGCCTGGAGCCCTGGATCGGGCGGGTCGACAACAAGGGATTCACCGGCGAGCTGCCGGACAAATACGGAGAGCAGCACCTGGAAGCCGGAGAGGTCTTCCGCGCAGCCTACGCGGTCTCCGTGAACTGATAAGCTTCCCTCACAGTCAGAAATAGGTTTTATATGGAAAAATACAGTGTCAGAAAGCCATTCACAGTGCTGGTGGCCGTCATCGCGGTGATCGCGCTCGGGTTCGTCTCCGTCACTTCCATGGCGACGGACCTGCTGCCGCAGCTGAGCCTGCCGTATATGCTCGTGATCACGACGTATCCCGGCGCCAGCCCGGAGAAGGTCGAGGCGGAGGTGTCCGGTCCCATGGAGCGGGCGCTGGGTACCGTCACGCACGTGAAGAACGTGACGTCGGTGAGCTCCGAGAATTATTCCATGATCCAGCTGGAGTTCGAGGACGGAACGGATATGGACAGCGCCATGGTCAAGGTGTCCGGCTCCGTGCAGGAGACGGCGGCCACCCTTCCGGAGGCCTGCGGTACGCCGAACATCATGGAGATCAGCATGGACATGGTGGCGACCATGTATATCGGCGTGAGCCGGGACGGGTACGACATCTATGCGCTTTCGGACTACGTGCGGGACGAACTGCTGCCGGCTGTCGAGCGGCAGGAGGGCGTCGCCAGCGTCACGGCGATCGGCCTGGTGGAGCGCACGGTGCAGGTCGAGCTGAACCGCCAGAAGATCGCGAAGCTCAACAGCCGTATCCTGGAGATGACCAATCAGCGCCTGGACGACGCCAAGCGGGAACTGGATGACGCGAAGCGGCAGGTGGACGACGGCCAGCAGGAGCTGCAGAAGCAGGAGGCGAGCTTCGGCAAGACGCTCTCCAAGGCGCTCTTCAGCCAGATCGGCGGCGGCGTCTCGGATGCCTCCGGCCAGGTGAAGAACCGGATCAATGACCTGCGCTCGCGCCTGGAAGGCCTGCGGTCGGGACTCGGCAGCATGTCCTCCGGGGACACCAATGTGGGCGGCGCGATCAAGGACCTGACGGAAGCCCGCAAGTCCGCGCAGAAGAAATTCGACGCGGCGAAGAAAGTCTATGACGAGGCGCAGGCGGCCAGCGAGACGGCGAGGGAGCTTCTGGAGGCGGCCGGAGAGGAGGCCTCCGAGGAACTGCAGCTGTCCTATGAGGACGCGCTGAAGGCCTATGAGGAGGCCGCGACGGACCTCGAACAGGCGCAGGCGGACCTGCAGTCTGCCATCGAGCACCTGGAGAAAGCAGGCCTGCAGGCAGCGGAAGTCGTCGACACGACGGAACTGCAGCAGGAGCTCCAGCAGATCCTAAAGGATCTGGATGAGGCCGCCTCCATGATCGACGGCTCGACGATCTCGAGCCTGATGAGCGCCGTCTCCAAGCTGAGTGCCCTCATTCCGAGAATCAACGCCCTGCTGGCGCGCATCGCGGCGATCGACGTCCAGGGGGTCATGTCCAACATGATCGATCAGGTCGAGAATGCCCTGGACGGTCTGTCCGGCGCCATGGACAACGTCCCCGGACTCCTGAACGGCATGCAGCAGGCGCTCGCGGCGCTGGCGCAGGGCCAGCTGGACGCGTCGGTCGGCTTCTCGACCGCGGCGACGCAGCTGATGACGGCGCAGACCCAGCTGGAGGCCGCGCAGGAACAGTATGAGAGCGCGAGAGACGCGGCCCTGAAGCAGGCGAATGTGGACTCCCTCGTGAATCCTTCGACGCTGTCGCAGCTGATCTATGCCCAGAACTTCGCCATGCCGGCGGGCTACATCGACGATGAGGAGGACAACAGCTGGCTGCTGAAGGTCGGCGATGAGTACAGCGACGCCGATTCGATCGCGGACGCGCTTCTGTGCAGGATCGACGGGATCGGCAGCGTGCGCCTCTCCGACGTGGCGGACATCACCGTGATCGACACGGCCGGGATGAGCTACGCGAAGCTGAGCGGCGGCGACGCGATCGTGCTCGCGGTCTACAAGAATCCGACTTCCGGTACCAACGAGGTCTCGCAGAGCGTCAACGAGGCGCTGGCGGACCTGGCGGAGCAGCACGAAGGGCTCCGGACCGTGGACATGATGGACCAGGGCTCCTACATCACCCTGATCATCCGGGACCTGCTGAAGAGCATGCTGTTGGGCGCGCTCCTCGCCATCATCATCCTCGCGATCTTCCTGCGGGACGTGCGGCCGACCCTGGTGGTCGGGATCAGTATCCCGCTGTCGGTGCTGTTTGCGCTGGTGCTGATGTATTTTTCCGGATTGTCGCTGAATATCATGACGCTGTCGGGACTGTCACTGGGCATCGGCATGCTGGTCGACAACTCCATCGTCGTGATGGAGAACATCTTCCGCCTGCGGGGCAGAGGCATCGCTTCGGCCAGAGCGGCCGTGCAGGGCGCGAAGCAGGTCTCCGGCGCGATCATCGCCTCGACGCTGACGACGGTGTGCGTCTTCTTGCCGATGGTCTTCTCCGAGGGAACGGTCAGGGAACTTCTGGTGCCCATGGGCCTTTCGATCGGCTACTGCCTGCTGGCATCCCTCGTCACGGCCATGACGGTCGTGCCAGCCTCCGCCAGCACGATCCTGAAGAACGTCCGGCCCAAGGAACAGGGCCTGTTCGACCGCATCCTGGAAAGATACGGAAAGAGCCTGCGCTGGTGCCTGCGGCATAAAGCGGCGGTCCTGCTCAGCGCCGGCCTTCTGCTCGTGTTCTGCATCTGGCGCCTGGTGGTGATCGGCATCGTCATCCTGCCGGAGATCACGGGTGACAACGTGCAGGTCACGATCCGGACCCCGGAGGGGGACGACCGCGCGACCTCCTACGCGAAGGTCGATGAGGTGATGGAGCGCCTCATGAAACTGGACAACGTGCAGGAGATCGGCATCATGGACGCCTCGACGACCGGCGCCCTCTTCGGAGCCGGCGGCAGCAGCGGCGCCTACGGCAATTATGTGTGCTATGTGATGCCGGAGAACGGTGAATACAGCGACGCGCTGGAGGAACTGTGCGACGCCATCCCGGAGGCCTGCGAGGGCATTGACTGCGAAGTGACGGCATCGACCGGCGGCATGAGCGACATGGGCTCGCTCATGGCCAGCGGCATGACTATCAATGTCTACGGCAAAGACATGGAGACCGTGCAGTCGGTCGCCTCGGACGTCGCGAAGACACTGGAATCCGTGGAAGGCTTCGAAAACATCTCCGACGGCTCCGAGAACAGCGAGAAGACCCTGCACCTGGTCATCGACAAGGACAAAGCCATGGCCTACGGCCTCACCGTCGCCCAGATCTACGCGGAGATCGCGCAGCAGCTGACGACGGAAGTGACCTCCACGACGATCTCCTCCGGCGGCATCACCCTGGATGTCAAGATCCTGGACGAAACAGACCCGCTGACCCGCGAGAAGCTTCTGGACCTCGAATTCGAGTCCGTCTCCCTCGCCGGCGCGGCCTCCGCCCAGGGCGGCGACATGTCCGCCATGATGGGCATGAGCGGCGCATCCGGCACTTCCGGCGCGGACGAAGAAGAGAACGTGACACACGTGCTCAGCGAGTTCGCCAAGCTCAAGGAAGAGACAGCCCCTGCGTCGATCCGCCACGGCAACCTGACCAAATACGTATCCGTCACGGCCTCCACGGAGGAAGGCTACAACACCGCCCTCCTGACCAGACAGCTGCAGCCGAAACTGGACAGGCTGGAGGTCCCGAGAGGCTACCGGATCGAAGTCGAAGGCGAATCCAGCGAAGTCGACCGGATGATCCGGCAGATGGTCAAGCTGATGCTCCTGGCCCTGCTCTTCATCTACCTGGTCATGGTGGCCCAGTTCCAGAGCCTGCTCTCGCCCTTCATCGTGCTGTTCACGATCCCGCTCGCCTTCACAGGCGGCATGATCGGTCTGCTGTTGAGCGGACAGCAGCTGTCGATGCTCGCGCTGATGGGCTTCCTGATCCTGATGGGCACCGTCGTCAACAACGGCATCGTGTTCGTCGACTACGCCAACCAGCTGCGCATGGGCGGCCTGAAGCGCGACGACGCGCTCGTGGCAACGGGCCAGACGCGTATGCGCCCCATCCTGATGACGGCCCTCACCACCATCCTGGCCATGTCCCAGCTGATCTTCGGCGGCGGCATGGGCAGCCAGATGGGCAGCGGCATGGCGATCGTCATCGCGGGCGGCCTGGCCTACGCCACCCTCATGACCCTCTACGTGATCCCGATCATGTATGACATCCTGTTCAAGCGCCAGCCCCTCAACGTCGACGTCGGCGACGACATCGACGACACTCCCGACGACGCCGCCGAATACCTCGCAAAAATGCGGAAGGAAGTGGAGGCGGAAGCGGAAGCAGAAGCTGAGGCGGAGGCTGCAGAGGAGACCGAGGCTGAGGCGGCTGAATAAGCAGACAGGGCGGATGGGTCCGCAGGGCAGGCGGGCCATTCGCGAAGTTTTTCAAGCGTTTATACCGAATGCGCGGAAGTGGGACAGTCCCCAACTCGCCGGCCGCTCCGAAGACCGGCCGGCTCAGACAAGGGGACATTACGGGCGGCAGGATCTGCCGCCCTCACCCACTTCCGCGCATTTGCTATAAACGGAAAAACTCCCCGCTCATTCAAAGCCTGCCCTGCAGACCCATCCTGCTGGCCTGTATGAACACCTTCGCTGCGGTTTCTGAGGAAACCTTTGCGGAGGTGTTTATAAATGACTTGAAAACAAGCAGGTGACAAAGGTCTGGGGTGAAACCTTTGCGGAGGTGTTTATAAATGACTTGAAAACAAGCAGGTGACAAAGGTCTCGGCTGAAACCTTTGCGGAGGTGTTTATAAATGTCTTGAAAACAAGCAGGTGACAAAGGTCTCAGCTGGAACCTTTGCGATGTTGTTTATAATCCTCATGAAAACAAGCTTCTGCCAAAGTTCCCCAGGGAAGCACCTGACAGAAAGGGACGGCAGAGCCGCCGGGATGGCTTTGAATGAGCGGCTTGCGTCCCATATTTTTTACAGATGCCCGGCAGAGGGTGCCTGCGGCAGCTCCTGCCGCAGGCATGCTGCGTTGTCTGAGCCGGCTGGTCATCAGAACAGCCGGCGAGTTCGCAGCAGTCCCTCTGCCGGGGACTGTAAAAAATGCAGGAAAGCTCCGTGAAATGATCGCCAGCCCGGCGGCTCTGCCGCCCCGTTTCTGTAAAAAATGCAGGAAAGCCCCACGAAATGAATCGCCAGCCCGGCGGCTCTGCCGCCCCCTTTTCTGTACTGCGGTTCCCCGCAAAAAAACTGCCGCACCAAAAGGTACGGCAGGGAATAGATTGTTTTTCTTCAGCTGTGCACTCTCGCAAACAACTTGTCCCAGAAGCCTGCGTCGTCCGGCAGGAGGTCTTCCTCCGGGAAGTTGGAGGCGAGGGCGGAGACGACGCGGCGGATCTCCTGCTGGGTGACGGAGCCGCACTGGAGGAGGACCGGCTCGGCGGTGTCGTTCTCGCGGTAGTAGAGGAGGCCTTTGCCGAGCTTCTCGGCGCCGCGGCGGTCGAGCATGACAAGAGAGTCCGCGGTGTTGTCGACCTTGAGGCACATGCGGGCGGGGAATTCGTCCGCCAGGGAGCGGAAGATCACGGGGCGCTCCGAGGAGAGGACGAGATGGATCCCGCAGGGGCCGGCGTCACGGGCGAGGCGGCGCAGGGCGTTTTCGCAGGTGCGGCGGCCTTCGTCCATGAGGTCCTCGAGTTCGGTGATCATGACGAGCAGATGCTTGACGTTCTCGACATGTTCGCAGTAATCGTAGATGTCGGTGCAGCCGCTGACGGTGATCTGCCGGCGGCGCTTATCCATCTCAAGGCACAGTTCGTCCAGAAGGGCTAGGCCGGTGCCGGGATCGTTCTCGACGTGGCAGTAGGGCAGACGGCGGTAGCGGCTGAGATCGGGGCTGCGCCCGCCCAGGAGGTAGAGTTCGATGTCGTCCGGCTGGCAGGAGAGAAGCGTGCTCAGGATGATGCCGTGCAGGAGGTCTGCGCGCGCGCTGTTGCCGCTTCCTCCGGTGAGGAGGTGGGGGCAGCCCGCGAGATCATTGATATAAGGCTGGCGGTACAGGTCCATGCCGGCCGCCACCGGGATGCCGCGGCATTCCAGGAACTCCGCGCAGTGCAGGTTGTCGCCGAGGTAGACCTGGTCGTTCTGCCAGGGAACGTCGAAGAAGATGTGCCCGTCCCTGCGGAAGATCTGCATGTCGCTGCGCCGGAAGACCATGCGGAAGGTAGGGGCCAGCTGCAGGATCGTGCTCGCGCTGCGGGCGTCCGCCGGCACGACTTCGATCCGGGTCATGAACGGGCCCTGGATCTGTGACAGGATGCGGGCGCGGATCCCGTTCTCGTCGAAGATGATCCGCATTTCGTCCGTATATGGTTTCAGATTCCGCTGCGACCACTTCAGGTGGGTGCGCAGCACTTCCCGAATCCGGGGAAAAACAAATTCACTCATGCAGCAGTATTCCTTTCGGTCGATAGTGTCTATATCAGTTTACCACCACCGGGGCACTCGTGTTATAATGATTTTGTAAAATCGACGGAGGCGGGAGAGAGATTTGATAAGACTGATCGGTGCCGATCTGGACGGTACATTTCTGAGGAATGACAAGAGCATCTCCAGGTATTCGGAGGATGTGGTGCGGAGATTCGCCGCGTCGGGCGGCTGGTTCGTTCCCGTGACGGGACGGCCGCTTGAAGGGCTGCCGCCGGCACTCCATCCGCTGATCGAGGAGGGATGCATCCGATACGCGGTCACGTCCAACGGCGCCCACATGTACGTGCTTGACGGACTGGAGAGAGACGGAAGCGGAGGGGCAGCCAGACTGCGGGCGACCCTCCTGTACAGCAGGGAAATGACGCGGGAACGCACGGAGCGGGTGATCGATACCTGCAGGTCCTTTCTGCCTCCGGAGGTGAGGGAGGGGACGATTCTGGAAGTTTTCTCCGGAGGGCGGGGGTATCACGGACCGAAAGCGGAGTCTCTTCTCATGCGGCGCTTCGAGGGGACACCGGTCGCGGACTACCTGCGCATGAGCCGCACGATCGTGGAGGACCTCGACGCGTTCCTCCGGGAGCAGGAGCGGGGCTATGAGAACATCTCCGTGATGCTTCCGGATGCCGGCCTGGGCGGCGCGCTGGCTGCAAAGCTTTCGGAGGATCCGCACACGCGGGTCATCCGCTCCCTGGCGACGGATCTGGAGATCGTCAGCGCTGAGGCGGACAAGGGCGCCGCTTTTCTGGAACTGGCCAGGCTGCTGAAGGTGCCTGTATCCGGAACCCTCGCGATCGGGGACGGCGACAACGACCGCGGGCTGCTCAGCGCAGCAGGGACAGCGGTCGTGATGCAAGGGGCGGATCCGGCATTGTTCCGGGACGCGGACTACACGGCCGGAAGCAATGAGGAGGACGGCGCTGCACGGGCGATCGAGGCGCTGACAGGGATGATCTGAACGAAGCACGGACGATCGCAGCACTGACAGGGCTGGCTGAACGTGCAGGGCGGAGAGAGGAGACTATCGCATGTTCTGGGAGAGATTGCGGAAGCGGGCGGAAGGACTGCGGATCGAATACGATCCCGGGAAACAGGAGCCGGTGATGCGCAAGAGCATCTGCACCGGCGAGACGACGGCGGGCCTGAAGGACCGCGAGAACGGGCACTACACGGATCTCATGCTGATACGCTCTGAGGAGGATGTACGGATCTTCATGAAGCGCTGCGGGATCACGGAGAGGCCGCGGACAGAGTATTGAGTGACACTGCCGTGAGGATACTGACGGGAACGGGACATCCGTACAGAAAGGGGTAGCAATGATCTATACGGTAACTTTCAATCCTTCGCTGGACTACATCATCCGCGTCGCGGACTTCCGTGCGGGGCAGATCAACCGCACCAACTACGAGCAGATCCTGCCCGGCGGCAAGGGCATCAACGTGTCCATCGTGCTGTCCAACCTCGGGCATGACAGTACGGCGCTCGGCTTTGTCGCAGGGTTTACGGGGGAGGATATCGAGGACCTGATGAAGGGGTTCGGATGCGGAACGGATTTCATCCGCGTGAAGGAGGGATTCTCCCGCATCAACGTGAAGATGCGGTCCGATGAGGAGACGGAGATCAACGGCCAGGGGCCGCTCATCACCGCAGAAGATGTCGCGAAGCTCTTTGAGAAGCTCGACGCGCTCAGGGAGGGCGACCTGCTGATCATCTCCGGCAGCGTCCCGAACACGCTCCCGCAGGATATGTACGAGCGCATCATGGAGCACCTGCAGGGCCGGGGGATCCGCATCGCCGTCGACGCGACGCGGGACCTGCTCACGCGCGTCCTGAAGTACCACCCCTTCCTGATCAAGCCCAACAACCATGAGCTCGGGGAGATCTTCGGCGTGACGCTTCGCACGCAGGAAGAGGTCATCCCGTATGCGAGAAAATTACAGGAGCAGGGCGCCGAAAACGTCCTGATCTCCATGGCGGGCGAAGGCGCGGTGTTCATCTCTGCGCAGGGAGAGGTCTTCCGGAGCCCCGCCCCGAAGGGGACACTCGTCAATTCGGTCGGCGCAGGGGATTCTATGGTCGCCGGTTTTGTCGCAGGATATTTGGAGACCGGCGATTATTCCAAAGCCTTCCGCATGGGACTGGCCACCGGCAGCGCGAGCGCGTTCTCGACGGATCTGGCGACCCGGCCGGAAGTGGAGGCGCTCCTCGAGACCTTCTGATTATCTTTTCAAAGCAGGATGAGCGGCTGCGACAGTTCGCAGATCGGACGTTCTTCCGGAGAGATCCCGGAGGCTTCGCCGGCTGCCATGCCCTTCATCCGCTTCATCTGCCGCAGGTGCGACGCGAATTCGGAGGCGCGCAGGTCCTGCTGCAGCATCCTGTCAAAAGGCTCCGCGAGCATTGCCGCTCCGGATGCGGGCTTTGTGAGCAACGGAAGCCCGCATCCGGAGCGGATCGCTTTCAGGAGCGGCGCGGCGGAGCGGCGGAATCCGAGGGGCCGGAGCCAGCCGATGAGGCCGTGTTCCCGGAAGCACTGCACGTCTTGTGTCCGCAGATCCAGCAGGATGTGCAGGAGGGCGCGGGAGACCCGCGTGTAGGTGAGGCTGCGGTTCTTCAGAAGGCCGCAGAACTGCGTGAAGCCGGTATAGGAGGGCAGCAGCGCCTCTATGCGGGCGGCGAGGTCCTCCGAGACATCCAGGTAATCGGAGAGCGGACAGGGGGAGAAAGAAAGCGCATGCAGCAACGCCTCCGAGAGGTCCTCCTCCCACAGGAGGCTGCCCGCCTGTGCCGGGGCCGCGAGCATCTGCTTCCGGAGCGCGGTGGCGCCTTCTGTGCTGATCCGGGGGATGGCCAGAGGCCGGACAGAACTGCCCGTTTCGCAGAGCGTGCGGCAGTAGGAGAGTGCGAGGAGGTCGTTCGGCGCGCATTCCGGCAGCTGCAGGCCGTATGCCTGCGCAGCCTGCGCCGCGGCGGCGGGATAGGAACGTCCCTGCCGCAGGAGGGACTGCAGATGCTGTCTGTAAGAAGCATCCTGCTCCAGGGATGCGAGCTGCGAGGCGAGATCCGACAGGGCGTCCGCGTCTCCGCTCTCCGAGCCGAAGCACAGGTCCGTGACCACGCCCAGGCTGTCCAGAAGGCGCACGCCTCCCTCCGCGAAGTATCCGGCGGAGCCGCAGGCGATGTACAGCGGCAGCTCCAGCACCAGGTCTGCACCGGCCTCCAGGATGCGGCGGGCCCGCGCGCGCTTGTCCAGAATGGCGGGGGCACCGCGCTGTACGAAGTCCCCGCTCATGGCGACGACGAGATAGTCGGCGCCGGTGCGCCGGCGCGCTTCCTCCAGAAGATATGCATGTCCGCTGTGGAACGGGTTGCACTCCGCGATAATCCCTGCTGTACGCATCTGCGACTCCTTCTGCCTGCCTTCCTGTAGTTCCGCTGCAGCCTCCAGTATACCAGATTGTTCGGGAAAAGATACTCCGGAAACGCCCCCGCCTTCCTTGTTAGGTCCACCCGAAGTGTGTATAATAGAACCAGTCTGATACTTTCTATAAAGGAGATCGTAAAATGAATATTTTAGTCATCAACTGCGGCAGTTCCTCCCTGAAGTTCCAGGTGATCGATGCTTCCACCGAGAAGCTTCTCGCAAAGGGCCTTTGCGAAAGAATCGGCGGTGCCGGCTCCGGCATCACCTATGAGAACGTCGTGAAGGGCACCGGCAAGATCGAGACCATCACGCCTCTGCCGGATCACAAGCAGGCGGTCAGCCTCGTCCTGCAGTCCATCAGCGATCCCGAGAATGGCGTCGTGAAGTCTCTCGACGAGATCGGCGCGGTGGGCCACCGGATCGTCCACGGCGGCGAGAAGTTCACCTCCTCCGTGATCATCAACGACGAAGTCATCGAGGCGATCAAGGAGTGCTCCGACCTCGCGCCTCTGCACAACCCCGCGAACCTGATCGGCGTCGCCGCCTGCCAGGCCCTGATGCCCGGCACGCCCATGGTCGCTGTCTTCGACACAGCGTTCCATCAGACGATGCCCGAGAAGGCATATATGTATGCGCTTCCGCTGAAGTACTATGAGAAGTACCGTGTCCGCCGCTACGGCTTCCACGGCACGAGCCACTCCTTCGTGTCCAAGAAGGTCGCGGAAGTGGTCGGCAAGCCCTATGACAGCCTGAAGACCATTGTCTGCCACCTCGGCAATGGCGCCAGCATCTCCGCCGTCAACCACGGCAAGTGCGTGGACACCTCCATGGGCCTGACCCCTCTGGAAGGCCTGATCATGGGCACCCGCAGCGGCGACCTGGATCCCGCCATCATCGAGTTCATCGCCAACAAGGAGAACCTGACCACTTCCGAGGTCGTGAACATCCTCAACAAGAAGTCCGGCGTGTACGCGCTGTCCGGTGAGCTGAGCTCCGATTTCCGTGATCTGGAGGACGGCTACAAGAAGGGCAACAAGAAGGCCCAGCTGGCCGTCGACGCTTTCTGCTACAACGTCGCGAAGTATGTCGGCGCCTACGCCGCAGCCATGAACGGCGTGGACGTCATCGCCTTCACCGCCGGCATCGGCGAGAACAGCCCCTTCGTCCGTGAGAAGGTGCTCGCCTACTTCGGCTACCTCGGCATCGACGTGGATGAGGCCGCCAACGCGACCCGCGGTAAGGACATCCGCATCTCCACTCCTGACAGCAAGGTCGCCGTCTACGTGATCCCGACCAACGAGGAGCTCGCCATCGCAAGAGAGACCTTCGCGCTCTGCAAGTAAGAAGATCCCGCATATCAGCTTGCATATATAAGAAGAGGAGCTGCCGCATGCAGATGCGGCAGCTCCCTTTTTGGGTTCTTCTTCTCAGTTCTGATCCGTTTTCCCGCTGGCGTCTGCTTTCTTCAAAGCGGCAGCTTTCTTCGCGGCGGCAGGTTTTTTCGCAGCCTTCTTCCGGCTGGCCTTCTTGCGCTCCTCCTTCTCCTTCTGTCTGCGGAGGATCATTTCCTCCAGCTTCTCCCGGTAGGTGCCGTAGATCTTCTCGGCCTCCGGACTGATCGTATGTGGATCCTTCTCCCCGGTGAGGCCGAGAAGGTAATCGATGCTGGTGCCGTAGAAGAACGCGAGCCGGACGAGCACGCCGGTGGAGTAGTCGCAGGTTCCGGTTTCATACTTGCTGTACCCGGTCTGCGACATTCCCAGCATGCGGGCGATATCTTTCTGCGTGAGGTCGTGGTCCTCGCGCAGGTCCCTTACTTTCTGATGCAGTGACATTGTCTGTCCCTCACAAGCCGACTGTTAACACGAATTCGGTTAGATTCTATCGAAGACAGTCCGGAAAAGGAGAATATAACCCAAATCAGGTTATTCTTACATGGACAAAAAAGAAGTTGACAAACCCATGCGAACTCAGTAAAATGTCATTTGCATGACTAATGAAGTAAGGAGGTGTAAAGATGTCTATCTGCCCTAAGAATAAATCTTCTAAAAGCCACAGAGATATGCGGAGAGCGAACTGGAAGATGAGCGCTCCGACGCTGGTCAAGTGCAGCAAGTGCGGCGCCCTGACGATGCCCCACCGCGTCTGCAAGAGCTGCGGCAATTACAACAAGCGCGAGATCATCAAGGTTGAAGACTGAACACCTTCTCTGCAGGCAGGTCCTCTCACGGGAGGCCGCAAGACCTGACTGTTGATCAGAAACTGTAAATCCCCGGACTGCCGATGGCCCGGGGATTTTTGTTACCATTGTTTTGAGGGGAGAACAGGAACGGGTGATGCATGAAGAAAAGCGGAACGATCAGAGCACTTGAAGCGTTCATTCTGGCGCTCTGTCTGATGGCGGCTGCCTGCACAGGCTGCAGCCGGAGCACGGCGAAGGAAGTGCCTGCGGCGGAGACTGCCGCGGCGGAGGAGACGACGGTACAGACCACGGAAGCAGCGGCTGCCTCCGGGGCGGAGGCAGCCGCAGAGGAAGAGGCGGAGAACTATCCGCGCGTGAGGTGCCGCGTCTACCGGATCGACGCCTCTGACGGATACGACGAGTACCAGATCCTGTATTATGCGCCGGCGACGAATTATCTGATGGAGCTCACGGATGAACTGCACCTGTACAAGAGCGTCGGCTACACGATGGACGCGCTCGAGCAGGCGGATGTCGACAAGGCATATCCCGGGTTCAGTACTTTCTCCTTTACGGAGAGCGAGCTGCTGGAGGATGAGGAGAAGGTCTGCTGGATCCTGCGCTTCCGGAGACTGGATGACCCCGACAACCTGCGCACCCTCCACGAGAACGGCGTCCTGACGGTGACGGATCCCGACAGCGGCGCGCCGATCAGCGCGGAGAGCTATTTCGAGCTGCTGGAGACGAACGGCGCGGAGCTGGTGGCCGAGGACTCCTACGAGGAACTCGACCTGCACATCGATACCGGGGAGAAAAGCGCGAACGCAGAGGAACAGTGAGCAGAAATTCCGCATAATCCCGCATAATATGCATTTAAACGGAAAGAAGCGGGAAAACCGGGGAATTTTCAGAGGATGTGACAACTTGCGGCAGGGGTGGTTCCCTGCTATACTTTTTCACGCATACAGTCTATAAGCATTTCATCAGGAGGCGTTTCATGTATTCACTGGAAGAAGTAAGAAAGATCGATCCTGAGATCGCGGCGGCAATCGAAAAGGAAGTACAGCGTCAGAACGATCATATCGAACTGATCGCTTCCGAGAACTGGTGCAGCAAAGCTGTCATGGCAGCCATGGGCAGCCCTCTTACCAATAAATATGCGGAAGGTTATTCCGGCAAGCGCTATTACGGCGGGTGCGCGGTCATCGACGAGATCGAGACCCTGGCCATCGAGAGAGCGAAGCAGCTGTTCGGCTGCGATTACGCCAACGTGCAGCCGCACTCCGGCGCGCAGGCCAACCTGGCCGTCGAGTTCGCGATCCTGCAGCCCGGCGACACGATCCTGGGCATGAACCTGAACCAGGGCGGACACCTCAGCCACGGCAGCCCGGCGAACATCTCCGGCGCGTATTATCACGTGGTCCCTTACGGCGTGGATGAGAACGGCTTCATCGACTACGAGGAGCTCATGCGGCTCGCTCTGGAAGCGAAGCCGAAGCTGATCATCGCGGGCGCATCCGCTTACGCGCGCACGATCGACTTCAAGAAGTTCCGCGAAGTCGCGGACGCCTGCGGCGCAGTCCTGATGGCGGACATCGCGCACATCGCCGGCCTTGTGGCAGCGGGCGTGCATCCGAGCCCGTTCCCGTACGCGGACGTCGTGACGACGACGACCCACAAGACGCTGCGCGGCCCCAGGGGCGGCATGATCCTCTGGAACGAGTCCGCACAGAAGTATAACTTTAACAAGGCAGTCTTCCCGGGCATTCAGGGCGGTCCTCTGGAGCACGTGATCGCCGCGAAGGCGGTCTGCTTCAAAGAGGCGATGGAACCCGCCTTCGTCGAGTATCAGAAGCACGTCGCAGAGAACGCAAAGGCCCTCTGCAGCGGCCTGCAGGCCAGAGGCATCGACATCGTCTCCGGCGGCACCGACAACCACCTGATGCTCGTGGACCTCACGAACACCGGCCTCACCGGCAAGCAGGTCGAGAAATGGCTCGACGATGCCCACATCACCGCCAACAAGAACACCATCCCGAATGAGCAGCGGTCCCCCTTCGTCACAAGCGGCATCCGTCTCGGAACCCCCGCAGCGACGACGCGCGGCCTGAACGCCCAGGACTTCGACCGCGTCGCGGAAGCCATCTCGATCGTCATCCACAAGCAGGAAGCCGGCATCGAGGAAGCCCGCGCCATCATCGCCGGGATCACCGCAAAGTATCCGCTGGACTGATCCGGAATTAAAGAGCATAGCAGAAGAGGATATCGCATTTTGAGTTGATATGCGATGTCCTCTTTTTTTGTGAGCTGTGCGAAAGCTGAAATAGTCAGGCAGACAGACATTTGGAAGGAAGAAGCTGTCTATCCAGCTGTGCGGAAGGCAAGATAGACAGCTGGATCGACAGGTAGAAAGAGGAAGCTGTCTATTCAGCTGTGCGGAAGGCAAGATAGACAGCTGGATCGACAGGTGGAAGGAGGAAGCTGTCTATTCAGCTGTGCGGAAGGCAAGATAGACAGCTGGATCGACAGGTAGAGAGAAGAAACTGTCTATTCGGCTGTGCGGAAGGCAAGATAGACAGTAAGATCGACAGCTGGAAAGAGGAAGCTGTCTATTCAGCTGTGCGGAAGGCAGGATAGACAGCTGGATCGACAGGTGGAAGGAGGAAGCTGTCTATTCAGCTGTGCGGAAGGCAAGATAGACAGCTGGATCGACAGGTAGAGAGAAGAAACTGTCTATTCGGCTGTGCGGAAGGCAAGATAGACAGTAAGATCGACAGCTGGAAAGGAGAAGCTGTCTTTCCAGCTGTGCGGAAGGTTAGATAGACAGCTGGATAGACAGTAAGGAAGAAGAAGCTGTCTATCCAGCTGTGCAGAAGAGAAAATAGAAAGGCGGTCAGACAGGTCTCGGCGGAGACCTGTCTGACCGCCTGTGTGAAAGCACAATCAGACAGCTGTCGGGCGGTGAGCCCGCACCGGCCGGAATTCAGAAATCACTTCGGCGCAAACGGCGCAGTATAGAACAGGTTGACGGCATCCAGTGTCCCGTCGCTCTCGTAGTCGTAGAGCGTCACTGTGTTCTTCTCTGCGGAAGCTTCCGAGGAAGGCGCGAAAGAGAGGTAGTAGGTGGTGCCGGGGCCTTCCTGCACGGGCGTGAAGCCGTATTCGCTCACGGCATTTTCGAGCACGCCCTTGGCGCCGATACGGAGTTCTTCCGTGAGGTCCATGGTGAAGCTGTCCGTGTCACGGCACTGGAGGCTGACGATCATGGCTTCATGCAGGACGCAGTTCTCGGAGAATTCGTTGGCATAGATCAGGCTGCTGATCACATGGCCGTCGCGCTCCAGACGGAGGTAGCCGTACTCCTTCGGCGCGATGCTCAGAAGATCGCTGTCCTGTGCTGCGGGCTCGCCGTTCACGGCGGTCACCTCCCAGCCGTTTCCGAGAAGGGCGGACAGCTGCATGGGGAACTGATAGAGATCCCCTTCAATGCGGACGGTGCCGCTGTAGAGATCGCTGCCGAGTTCGGAAGGTGTCCGGTAGACAGCCGCGTATTCCTCCCAGGGCAGGAAGTTCAGGTCAGGCGTCAGGACCGGCAGGTCGTCGGATTCCGGGAAATCCTGCACATCGGAGGCATCCGCTTCGTCCTCCTCATCCCAGAAATCATCATCTTCCTCGTCCCAGAAGTCGTCGCTGTCCCCGGAATCCTCATAGAACGGGGCGTACTGGTCGAAGCTGAAGCCGTCGTCCTCCGTGTAACCGGCATAGGACGGCCTCCTCCTTGTAAGGAAATCCCAGACCCCGTCGCCTCCGGAGCTGCCGCTCTGCGGAATGCTGATCCCGCTCAGGAGAGAGGAGAAGACGAATGCCGCCGCGATGACCGCGACCAGGCACAGGGCTCCGAAGATCCCGAGCACGATCCCGGCTGTTCGCCGGTTGTCAGCATCTTCCGGTGAGTCGGAGGGATGCAGGAGATTGAGACCGCTCAGGTCAGCACCCTGTGAATACCTGGCATCATCCGCCCGGTATTGCTCCCCGTACATGGAAGTGATCGTCGAGGGGGATGCGGCCGGAGCCGGCTCTCCGTAGAGATCTTCGTCAGGACTCTCATAAGGACTTCCTGCAGAATCTTCAAATGGGCTTTCAAAAGGGGCCTTGGCAGGATCTTCAAATGGGCTTTCAAAAGGGGCCTTGGCAGGATCTTCAAAAGGACTGTCCAATGGAGCTTCCGAAGGACTTCCAGCAGGCTTTTCAAAAGTGCTTTCCGGAGCAACACCCGCACCTTCCTCCGGCAGGACGTTCCCGGAGTCCTCATAGCGCGGGACGGAGCCCGCGAGGAAGTCCTCCCCTTCATCGAAGAGAGGGGGAGCGGCAGGTGCCGATACCTGCACATTTGCGCCGCACGCGGGGCAGTAGCGCACCGTGTCGGGAATCATTTTACCGCAGTTCGGGCAGATCATGGTCTGTGCCTCCTGGTCTGTAATAGGTGGAATGAAACGTTCATAAAAATTGTAAGGGGAATCCTGATAAAAATCAAGCCGACGGGCGGCGGCGCGCCGGTTCCGGCATGAAACCCGCCGCAATGTCGTGTATAATGGCATAGTCGTGTATAATAGCAGAATGGAACGGCAGCGGAGAACAGTCCCGCCGCGGGACACGGGGTGGATATGAAGAAGAATTACAAGATGATCGTAAGCTATGATGGCACGAGATATTACGGGTGGGAGCATCAGCCCGACACGGATATGACGATCCAGGGCAAGCTGGAGGCGGTGCTGGAAGGACTGCGTATGAGTGAGGGCACAGGCGGCGCGGATGCGTCCCCGATCACGGTGATCGGAGCGGGGAGGACGGATGCGGGCGTGCATGCCCGGGCCATGACCTGCAATGTGCTTCTCGACACGGAGCTCACGGAGGAGGCGCTGCAGGCCTACATGAACAGGTACCTGCCGGAGGACATCAGCGTGAACGATGTCCGGATCTGCGCGGACCGGTTCCACAGCCGCTTCAAGGCAATGGGCAAGACCTACCGCTACACGTGCTGGTACGGGGCGTCCAGGCCTGTTTTTGACAGAAAGTATGTGTATGTGCTCGACAGAAAGCCCGACATAGGCCGCATGCAGGCGGCGGCGGACCTGATGACCGGACTCCGGGACTACAAGAGCTTCTGCGGCAATCCGCGCATGAAGAAGTCCACGGTGCGCGCCGTGGACACGGTCCGCATCGAGGAGAGCGGCAGCTATATCCGCTTCTACATCCACGGAAGCGGGTTTCTGCAGAACATGGTGCGGATCATGACCGGCACGCTCCTGGAGGTCGGGTTCGGGGACCGGGACCCGGAGGAGATCCCGGAGATCCTTGCGGCCTGTGACAGGAGCCGGGCGGGCTTCACCGCGCCGGCGAAGGGACTCTGCCTCATGAAGGTCGACTATTGACCGGTCGCCGCACGCACGGCGCCGCCTCACGTCGACCGGCTGACCGGTCCTCCTGCTCACTGTCCCGCTTCCCGCAGACGTTTCTCCCATATGGTTTCGGCCGGCCAGGTATCGGTCTCCAGCGCGTCGCGCACGAGGCGGAGATAGTGGCCGGCTTTTTCCTGCAGGTGGGGGGAGGAGAACCAGGAAGGGGTGCTGTCCTCTTCGTACAGGACCAGATACTCCATGAGCCTGGCGCGGTCCTCCATCGGGTAGGTCTTGCTGTAGGCGTCCACGAACCAGATCCGCTCCGGATCTGTCTCCGCGTCCTCACCGAAGGCTGTATACTCAGCGCTGCCGGAATCCTCGTAGCTGTTTCCGTCCGGATCGATGTAGGCATAATAATAGGAGAAATCCTCCGGATTCAGCGCGCTCCAGGCGTCCTCGTCCAGGAGGCCCTCCGCCTGCAGACGGTAGTCGGTCAGGTGCGTGCACTCGTGCACGAAGGAGGCGGCGGTAAATCCGGCCTGCAGATCGATGACGATGCTGCCGACGCCGTAATCATAGGTGCTGAAGCCGGCGGCATTGGAGATGCTGAGGGACGGGTCCGTCGGCGTGAGGTCCCCGCACAGGCAGATGCGGAAGCCCCGGCAGTACGGCCCTTTCATGGAGCGGAAATAATCGGCGGGATACATCTGCAGCGCCTCGGCGAGCATATCGAGTCCGTCGGAGATCCGCTCCGTATCCGTGCACAGCTCCTGCCGGTAATCGCTGCTGATCTGCGGCACATTCTCTCCGAGCAGGATCGTGATCCCGTAGGTCTCCTCCAGTTCCTGGGCGCGCTGTGTCAGCTCGCCGTAGGAGGCGGAAGGGAACTGCACATCCCCGCCGGCAGGCGCTTCCCAGGACTGGGACGTGCCGTCCGGGTGCTTCCAGAGGAGGAGATGGCGCAGATTACCGAGGGAATCCTCGAGCCGCAGGAGGCAGGCCTGCTGAGAGACGCAGGCGTCATCCGCGTTCAGCCGCAGGGATTCGGACGACATCCACTCGCGGACGGAGGCGGGCAGGAGCAGATGCTTCTGCCGGGATGCCGCGGGATCGTACAGAGCGGCGGCCGGCTGGGGACCCTGCAGGACCTCGCAGAGGAGCCCGTCCCCTCCGGCAGAAGCCTGGACAGGATCGCCTTCGACGGTGTGCAGGGTGTAAGAGCATTCGGGGAGAGACAGGTCGAGAGACAGCGCTGTCTCCGAATCATAAACGGAATAAGTGAGATAAGAAGCGGCGGCATCGTCAACCGAGGTCTGGGGGATCATCCAGCACAGCTCCTCGGGCAGCGTCCAGATGAGCTCCCTGTAGAAACGGCGGTCATACCGGTACACGAATCCGTGGGAACTGGCGCCGTAGAGCGTACCGTCGTTACAGAACAGGTGCAGCGCCTGTTCATCCGCATCCAGGACGTATCTGTCCGGCGCCGCGTCCGGGCGGTAGAGGATCCCGCCGACATCGTCGTACAGCACGACCGGATCGACCGACAGAAAGCGGAGGGCGAATTCCGTGCCGGATTCCGCCTTCCAGTTCCAGAGATCCTCAAACGCCCCGGTCTCCGGGTCGAAGGACTGCAGCACATATTCGTCGATCAGGTTGAGGCTCAGAATGAGAAGGGTGCCGTCCCCGCGCACGGCCGCCGTGACGGGCGTGAAAGACTCGCGCTCGATGCAGGGAGACAGGTCATAGACCGGCAGGTCCTCCGACAGGCGCAGATCTTCGAGGTCGTAGGCGTTTCCGAACAGGAAGGAGAGCGGGCCGTCCGGCCCGAAAAGACCGCCGCCGTCCGCGCCGGCGCAGCCTCCCAGAAGAAGCGCGGCACACAGGGCGGCCGCCGCCAGTGTCCGCAGACGTTTCATGGTCGTATACGTTTTCATTCAGTCTCCGTTGTGATATGATGGAATAGGCTCCGGTGCTGCCGGAACCGTCTCTTCAGAGCGTTTTGATACAAAGATGATACAAAAATCTGTCCTGCGTGTCCAGTGCGCGGGCAGACACACACATTCCAGGATCCGGAGGTCATTATGGCTAATATCGCACTCATCATCGCCGGCGGAAGCGGCGCACGCATGCACCAGGATATCCCGAAGCAGTTCCTGACCGTGAACGAGAGACCGGTGATCGTCTATACGCTGCAGGCATTCCAGAAGCATCCCGAGATCGACAGCATCGCGGTCGTCTGCATCCGCGGCTGGGAGCAGGTGCTCCGCGCCTACGCGGCCCAGTTCGACATCACAAAGCTGCAGTATGTGGTCCCCGGCGGCGAGAACGGACAGGGATCCATCCGCAACGGCGTCTTCGAACTGGAGAAGCATTTCGCGCCGGATGACCTGGTGCTCGTGCACGACGCGATCCGGCCCCTTGTCTCCTCCGAGATCATCTCGGACTGCATCGTGAAGACGAAGCAGTACGGGTGCGGCATCGCGACCATCCCCTGTGCGGAGGCGATGCTGGAGACGGAAGACGGCGTGGTCTCCTCGGGAAGCTATCCGAGAGACCGGCTGAAGAGGACCCAGACCCCGCAGGGCTTCGTGCTCGGACCCTTCGCGGACCTGCACAGGCGCGCGCTCGAAGCGGGCATCACCTCCTCCGTCGCGTCCTGCACGCTGAAGATCGAGATGGGCGAGGAGGTCTATTTTTCCGCGGGATCCGAGAAGAATATCAAGCTCACGACGGTCGAGGACATCGACATCTTCAAGGCCCTGCTGGCGGCGCGACGCTCGGACTGGCTCAAGGAATAGAAGGATCCGCCTGATCGAAGGCAGCAGGAGAAAGGAAGCAGTATGAAGAAGATCGGTTTTATCGGCTGCGGCAACATGGCGAGCGCCATCATCGGCGGCATCGTCGGCAGCGGCAAGGTGGAGGCGGATGAGATCATCGCCGCGGATCCCCTGGCGGAGACCAGAGAGAGAGCCTCCGCGACGCACGGGATCCATGTGACGGCGGACAATGCGGAGGCAGCGAGGTCCAGTGAGATCCTGTTCCTGGCCGTCAAGCCGCAGATGCTGGACCTGGTGGCGGACCAGATCCGGGACAGCCTGCGGGACGAGCAGCTCATCGTCAGCATCCTCGCCGGCGTGAGCATCCGAAAGCTGGAGGAGACATTCCCGACGGAGCCGGGGGCGCTGCGCAGGATCGTGCGCCTGATGCCGAATACGCCCGCCCTTGTGGGAGCGGGCATGACAGCGGCGTGCTGCAGCATTTCCGTCCCGGTGGATGACTTTGAGGAGATCTGCGGTCTCTGCGAGTCCTTCGGGAAGGTGGAGGTGGTGCCGGAGCGCCTGTTCGACGCCGTGACGGCCCTCTCCGGGAGCAGCCCGGCAACCGTCTTCGTCCTTCTCGAGGCGCTGGCGGACGGGGCAGTCGCCTGCGGAATGCCCAGGCAGCAGGCCTACAGGATGGCGGCGCAGACCGTGCTCGGGAGCGCCAGGCTCATGCAGGAGACCGGCAGACATCCCGGCGTGCTCAAGGATATGGTCACCTCCCCGGCCGGTACGACGGCGGAGGGACTGCGCGTCCTTGAGAAGTGCGGCTTCCGGAGCGCCGTGATCGAGAGCGTCGAGGCCGCGGCACTGCGCTCTTCGCAGCTGGCCTGACGGGAGGGCGGACAGCCCTGCATATTTTGTTTACAGCTCAGTGGAGGCAGATATGGAGGAGACACAGGAGACGGACATCATGAAAGACCGCCAGCAGGTGATCATGCGCACGAGCCTGATCGGCATCGCCGCGAATCTGGCACTGGCGGCCTTTAAAGCCGGTGTAGGCATTCTGACCCACTCGATCGCGGTCGTGCTGGACGCCGTCAACAACATGAGCGACGCGCTGTCCTCGGTGATCACGATCCTCGGCACGAAATACGCCGCCAAGGCGCCGGACAAGAAGCACCCTCTGGGCCACGGCCGCGCCGAGTACCTGGCGGCCATGCTGATCGCGGTGCTGATCCTGTACGCCGGTATCACCTCGCTCGTGGAATCCGTGAAGAAGATCCTCCAGCCGGAAGTGCCGGAGTACACGACCGTGAGCCTGCTGATCGTCGCGGCCGCCGTCGCGGTGAAGATCCTTCTCGGCCGCTATGTGAAGAAGACCGGCGAATCCGTCAACTCCGATTCCCTGATCGCCTCGGGCGAGGACGCGATCCTCGACAGCGTGATCTCCGCCTCGACTCTTGCGGCAGCCCTTCTGTACATCTGGTTCGGCCTGCGCCTCGAGGCGTGGCTCGCCGCCGTGATCTCCATCGTGATCATCCGGTCCGGTATCGAGATGCTCCGGGAGACGCTGAGCAGGATCCTCGGGGAACGCGTGGACGCCGATATCGCCTGCGGGATCCGCAGGACGATCGCCTCTTTTGACGAAGTGAAGGGCGTCTATGACTTGCTCCTGCACAGTTACGGTCCGGACACGCTCGTGGGTTCCGTCCACATCGAAGTGCCGGATACGATGACCGCGGGCGAGATCGACGCGCTGACCCGCAGGATCCAGTCCAAGGTGATCGCGGAGCACAAGATCGTCCTCACGACCATCGGCGTCTACGCGCTCAATACGGGCGACGACGAGGCGGCTGCGATGCGCTCGGAGATCACGGGCCTGGTCATGTCCCGGAAAGAGGTCCTGCAGATGCACGGATTCTATCTGGATCCGGAGACGAAGCACGTGAGCTTCGACGTGATCCTGGACTTCGCCGCGCCGGACCGCACGCAGGTCTACCATGAGATCTGCGAGGAGATGAAAGAGAAGTATCCCGACTACACCTTCCGCATCACGCTGGACGTGGACGTGGCGGATCTGGAAGAGTAAAGAGATAGGAGAACAGTATGGCTGCTGATATGGAACTGCTTCGCGAGCTGCAGCTCGTGAACCTGCGCACACTGAAGAAACTGGACGAGGTCTGCCGGAAATATGACATCCGCTACTGGGCGGCCTTCGGGACCCTGATCGGCGCGATCCGCCACAAGGGGTTCATCCCGTGGGACGATGACCTCGACGTGTGCATGATGCGCGAAGACTTCGAGAAGCTCTGCAAAGTGCCGGAGGAGGAGTGGGGACCGGACTGCTGCTTCTGCTCGCCCTCCAGCCCTGAGGAGTATCACGACCGGTTCTTCGGGCGCGTGTACATCAAGGACTCACAGATCCAGAGCTATGTGGACGTCGAGAACTGGCGCAACTGGTCCGACGGCAAGTCCTGGAGCACCAAGATGATGTGCGATATCTTCGTCTGGGACTATGTGCCGGATGACGACGCGGAATATGAGAAGCTGCACGACCAGCTCAAGGAGATCGAGCACAAGGACTACAAGTGGGTCAAGTGCAAGGCTTATACAGCCAGCAGGAATCCCCTGAAGATCGCCAAGACGGCCGCCAAGATCGCCCGCGGCAGCTACCTGCGCAGCAAGTACAAAGAGCCGTGGAAGTATCTGGACTGGAAGGTGCAGAACATCATCCGCCAGCATCCCGCCGGCGACCGGATCGGTTGCTATAACACCTATCTGCACCATATCTATGAATATGACGATGTTTTTCCGCTGACGACGGCGCAGTTCGAGGACATGGAGGTCCCCGTGCCGGCGAAATGGGACAAGCTTCTGACCCAGGACTACGGCGACTACATGACGCCTCCGCCCGAGAGCGACCGCGTCCACATCAACTTCCTGTACATGGATATGGGCGACGGGCGCAAGTATGTCCTGGATCCCGTGAAGGGCTCCCTGGGAGATCCCAATCGCTGATCCGGACCTGACAGCCGCACAATTTCATAACATTCCGAATACGATGAGTGAACCGCCGTGCGGGATCCTGAAGAAAAAGGACCCGCGCGGCGATTTTAATTACAAAAATGTTACAGAATAATTCACAATTCTGTTGCAATTCGAAATACAAAGGGATATAATCTTAAACATAATGTAATATAATTTGTAACACTATGTTTTCCCGAAAGGAACGGTTATGAAAAAAGGTCTTGGAACCCGTATCCTCGCGCTGCTTCTGGCATGCAGCATGGCCATCGCGACGGCCGTCATACAGACCACACCGGTCTACGCTGCCAACAGCGCTGCCGTCACAAGCAATTTCACGTCGGAGACGAAACAGATCGTCGCCGCACATATCAACGACTTCAACGCGTCCAACTTCAACGCGAAGATGAAAGAGTACGGCGGATATGAGAAATATCTGGCGTCGCTCGGCGGCATTTTCGCCCAGTATGCGGGGGACAGCCGCACCTTCAAGGTGAAGACGGCCGGCGACCTGCAGGCCTGCGCGGAGTATGTCTACGGCCTGATGTGCATCTACGGCTTCGACTACTGCAACGGCGTGGCGAGCAAGTACAAGAAATGGCGCAAGAACGACGGTGTGACCGCGGACGCTTTCTATCCGAAGGGCACGACCAACGGCCACACGACCCTTCTCGTCAGCCCCCGCAGGATCGACATGGTCTGCTCGGGCCAGACCAAGGGCGGTCTCAACATGACCACCAACTGCAATTACAGCGTGGACTATCTGCTGCACAAAGCCGGCCTCTACGGCGGCTCCGGACAGCCGAATTCCTCCTGTGATTACAAGACGATGATCAATAAGTACGGCGCGAAGGTCATCTCCAGCGCCAACCAGCTGCAGGTCGGCGACGTCATCGAGTGCTTCCGCACGAAGGTCACGAATTACAGCAATCCCAGTTCCTGGTCCAACTGGTACCACGCCTGCATCGTCGGTGAAGTGGACAAGGCGGCCGGCACGATCACCCTGTACCAGGGCGGCAGCGCCTTCACCAACAGCGGCAACTACAAGCAGACGATCAAGATCTCCAGCGGCCTTCCTTACACGGGATGGGTCGGGATCCGCTTCGTGAGCCTGGACCAGAGCACCTCCCGCTCGCAGCAGTCCCTCGCGGCCGGCTCCGGCAAGGCCTCCTCTGCTGTGACGACGAAGGCGACGACCACGACGACCACCAAGAAGACCACGACGACTACCAAGAAGACGACCACAACCACCAAGAAGACCACAACAACGACCAAGAAGACCACAACGACGACCGAGAAACCCACAACCACCACGACCGAGAAGCCCACAACGACCACCACAAAGAAGACGACGACCGAGAAGCCCACTACCACGACGACCCAGACGACGACAACGAAGCAGGCAGTCGCGGAGAAGTCGTCCACTTCTACGACAGAAGGAAGCTGGGCCAAGAACAGTAAGGGCTGGCGCTACAAACTGGCGGACGGCTCCTACGTGACGGCCGACTGGAAGAATATCGGCGGAAAGGAATACTACTTCGACGGCAGCGGTTACATGAAGACCGGCTGGCTCAAGCTCGGCAAGACCTGGTACTATCTGGATGCCAAAAACGGAGACATGGAGACCGGCTGGAAGAAGCTGAGCGGGAAATGGTACTACCTGGATCCGCAGACCGGCGCCATGGCGACAGGCTGGGAGGAGATCGACGGCAAGTGGTTCTACTTCCACACATCGAACGGAAAGATGCTGACCGGCTGGCAGAAGATCAAAGGGAGATACTACTACATGTCCCCGAAGAACGGCGAGATGCTGACCGGGTGGCAGAAGATCGAAAAGAGCTGGTATTATCTCAACAAGGAGAGCGGACGGAGGATGACCGGCTGGCTCACCCTGGACGGAAAGCGGTATTACCTGAAGTCTGACGGAAAGATGGCGACGGGTACCCTGAAGATCGGCGGCGTGACCTACCGGTTCGGCAGCAGCGGCGCATTGAAAGAATCATAAACGGAACAGAAAGAGCGGGACTGTCGTATTTTGATAAATGCGGCAGTCCCGTTTTTTCCGCTCGTTCAGACGGTTTCGGGATTTCTGCGGAACCGGGCGGGCGTGCAGCCCGCCGCCTCGCGGAAGCAGCGGACGAAATAGCCGGGTGTGCTGAAGGCCAGCCGCTCGGCGATCTCTGTCACGGAGAGATCGGTGGTACGCAGCAGTACCTTGGCGCGCTCTATGCGGGCGCGGCGGGCGTATTCGCTGACGGAGAGACCGGTCTCTTTCTTGAATTTCTCCGTGATGTAGTACTCGGAGTAGCCCACCAGGGCGGCCAGATCGGCTGCCCGGATGGTGCGGTCCAGGCTGAGCTCGATGTAGTCGCAGCACTTCTGGACGGCGGGAGAGTAGTCCGGATTCATGTGCAGGTGGTGGACGCGATAGATGAAATCGTGGTACATGGCCGAGGTCAGGGCATGGAGATTGCCGGAATCCCGGCATTCTTCCGCGGCCTGGATATAGGAATCGCCGAGCGGGTAGGCGACCTCCGGGGACAGTCCGCCCTCCATGGCCGCCCGGCAGACCAGGGTAGTGAAGACGATGATGCTGATCTTCTGCTGCCGCAGGGGATCCCGGCCCTGTACGGGGACACCGGGGCTGATATTGGCGGAATGCAGCAGGGCGCTCTGATAGTTGATGTCGCCCGTGCGGACCATCCGGAGCAGGGCCTGCTCCGCCTTGTAGACCCGGGTCCGGTCGCGGGAGCCGGCCGGATCGTAGTCGACCTTCACCGCTGATTCCCGCGGCGTGTACAGGGCGTCCAGATCCAGTTGCTGCCCGGTGAGGGTGTTGTGGATCATCATGACGTAACGGGTGAAGACCGTGTAGGCGATCACCGGCAGGTCCTCCAGCATCTCCTCAAGTGCGGTGGCCCACGCGCAGCCTGTGCGGCGGTAGGGACGGAGCGCGTCATGCAGCTGCTGCCGGGAAGGATGCTGGTAGAAGACCGGACCTATGACGAATACCAGATCGCGGCTGCGCTCTGTCTCACAGGTCAGGGCCCACTGCATGCCGATGGGGGAGCCGATGAGGACAGGACGGGTATTGCCGGGATTCCGGATATAATCCAGGGCACGCTGCAGACCGCCCACCTCCGCGAAGGCGTCCTGAAAGATGCCGCGTACCCCGGGCGGACAGGATGCGGCGGTGTAGCTGCCGTCCCGCTGGTAGCACCAGACATAGAGCTTCTCGCTTCGTGGGATCATGTTCTGCAGGAGGAGCAGGTTCTGCTCTGCCCGTGTCATGTAAAGGTCCTGTACAGAATAGGTAATACCCCCTGTCTGTCTGTTCGAATTGTCGTGAGATTCCATTTCCGCCTCCTGGTGCAGATGGCCGTGTGCTAAGGATATTTTATCATGTCATTCCCGCGGAACAAGCGAAAACAGCGCAGAAAATGTGGAAAAGAACGATTCTTCGCGAAAGTAATGATCCTGAATTTTTGTCATTTCACCGGATGTTTTTACATTTACGACAGGATGCCCCTCTATGTACAATTGTATCGTAAAGAACAGATATCTCTTCATCATTATCTGAAAAGGGGGACAATTCATCATGGCAGACAATCATCTGAACGGCACCGCGGACACTGTGCAGTACCGCCGCGCGAAACTCTGGCAGATCATTCTGGTGGCCTTCAACGCCTTCAACGGCATGGCCGTCTACTTCCTGATCGGCCTGGCCAGCTACAGCGCCAGCATCGGCTACGGCATCGCCACCATAGCCGTCGGCGGCCTATTGACCTTCACCAGGATCTTCGACGCGGTGACGGATCCGCTGCTCGCCTTCGTCTATGACCGCTTCAACACACCTTTCGGCAAAGTGCGCCCGCTGATGTTCCTGGGCTGGGCGATCGAGTGCGCAGGCCTTCTGTGCATGTTCAATTTCTTCTCCAGCAAGGGGCACGGCGTCGCCACTTTCCTGGGCTTCTACATGCTCTACGTCATCGGCTATACCATCATCAACATGACCGCGCAGACGCTGCCGGCCCTGATGACCAATGACCCGAAGCAGCGTCCCACCGTCGGTGTCTGGCAGACAGTCCTGAATTACCTGACCCCCATGGTGCTCAACATCGTCGTGTATACACGCCTGATGCCCGCCTTCGGAGGCAACTTCAACCAGGAATTCCTGAATGTGGTGACGTGGATGTGCGTCGGCCTGGCCTTAGTCGGTGTCGTGCTGGTCTGCATCGGGATCTCTGAATACGACAAGCCTGAGAACTTCGTCGGCCTCGGCAAAAAGGAGCACCTCAAGATCTCCGATATGGTCGCTGCTCTGAAAGAGAACAAGCCTCTCCAGAGCTACATCATTTCCGCCGCCTCCGACAAGGTCGCCCAGCAGGCCTCTTCTGCTTCCATCGTCAGCACCATGCTCAACGGCATCCTGATCGGCAACATGGGTCTGGCCACGACCCTGAGTATGATCGGCATGCTTCCGTCCATCCTGTTTGCCGCCTTCGGCGCGCGCTATGCGGGCCGACACGGCAACAAGGAGTCCATCGTCACCTGGACCCGGAACAGCCTCATCGCCAACGTCGTGATGATCGTGTTCTTCATCGTTATCCGTCTGACGGCCGGGACCCACAGCATCGCTTCCATGGGCCTGCCCATGATCCTCTTCGTGGTACTGACCTTCGTGGTGAACGGTTTTTCCATGTGCATTACGACGGCCAACACAGGATTCATGGCAGATATCATCGACTACGAACTGGACCGCAGCGGCAAGTATATCCCCGCGGTCATCACCGGCACCTACAGCCTGATCGACAAGATCGTGTCCTCCTTCTCGGCGGCGATCGCGACGGCCTGCGTGGCGCTGATCGGCTACACCTCCACCATGCCGCAGCCGGATGATCCGGCCACCGGCGGCGTCTTCTGGATGACCATGTTCCTGCGCTACGGCCTGGCGGTCCTCGGCTTCCTCTGCACGCTGTGGGCAATGCGCAGCTGCAAACTGGACAAAGAGGCCATGGCCGAGACCCAGAAGCGCATCGCGGACCGCAAGGCGGCCGCGCAGGCGGATCTGTTCGAAGAAGAACTGCATAAAGGAGATGCAAAGAATGCGTAAGATCACTCAGCTCCATGACGGATGGAAATTTGTGAAGACAGCAGGCAGCGCCGCGGAAGCGGTCCGTCTGGCAGCGCAGGGGGAACCGGTGACGGTTCCCCACACCTGGAACGCCATGGACGGCCAGGACGGCGGCAATGACTATCACCGCGGGACCTGCTGGTATGTGCGGGACCTCAGCAGCGCTGAATGCGCCGGCGAGAGGCTCTTCCTGGAGTTCCTCGGGGCGGCCATGACGGCGGAGGTCTTCCTGAACGGGGAGCGGATCGCGCGCCACGAGGGCGGCTATTCCGCCTTCCGCGTCGAGCTGACCGGGCTCCTGCAGGAGGGAGAGGCTGCGCAGAACGTGCTGGCCGTCTCCGTGAACAATGAGGACAACACGACGGTCTATCCGCAGAAGGCCGATTTCACCTTCTACGGCGGCCTGTACCGGTCCGTGAACCTGATCGCCGTGCCCGCGGAGCATTTCGAGCTCCTGAAGGACGGCACACCCGGCATCAAGGTGACACCGCAGGTGGACCTCGCGAACGGATGCGCGGACGTCACCGTGGAGACCTGGCACAACGCGCCGCAGGTCCGCATCACCGTGAACGGCGAGACGCAGACGGTGGAGCGGACAGCCGTCTTCCACATCGAAAACGTGCATCTCTGGGACGGCGTGGACAATCCCTTCCTCTACACGGCAGAGGCCGTGCTGGAAAGCGGCGACGCGGTATCCGCCCGTTTCGGCTGCCGCACCTTCGCCTGCGACCCGGAGAAGGGCTTCATCCTCAACGGCCGGAGCTATCCGCTGCGCGGTGTGAGCCGCCACCAGGACCTGAAGGGCCGGGGCAACGCGCTGACCCTCGAGGACCACAGGCGCGACATGGAGATCATCCGGGAGCTCGGCGCCAACACGCTGCGGCTGGCCCACTACCAGCACGCGCAGGAATTCTATGACCTGTGCGACGAGAACGGCATCGTGGTCTGGGCGGAGATCCCCTACATCACCATGCACATGACGAATGGCCGGCAGAACACGCTGGACCAGATGCGGGAACTGATCACCCAGTGCTACAACCACCCCTGCATCGCCGTCTGGGGCCTGTCCAACGAGATCACGGCGGCCAGCCCCGTGAATGAGGAGCTGCTGGAGAACCACCGCCTCCTGAACGACCTGTGCCACCGCATGGATCCGACCCGCCTGACCACCATGGCCAACGTCTTCATGCTGGAGATCGAGAGCCCCATCCTGGAGATCCCGGACATCAACAGCTACAACCTGTATTTCGGCTGGTATCTGGGCGAGCTGGAGCAGACCGACGAGTTTTTTGACGAGTACCACGCAAAGTATCCGGACCGCGTCATCGGCTTCTCGGAGTACGGCGCGGACGCCAACCCGGCTTTCCATTCCTCCCATCCCGACAAGGGCGACTACACGGAGGAGTATCAGGTGGTGTATCATGAACATATGCTGCGCATGATCGAGGCACGGCCTTACCTCTGGGCGACCCACGTGTGGAACCTGTTCGATTTTGCCGCGGACGGGCGCGACGAGGGCGGCAAGCACGGCGAGAACCAGAAGGGCCTCGTGACCTTCGACCGGCAGCTGCGCAAGGACGCTTTCTACGTCTACAAGGCGGCCTGGAATCAGAAAGAGCCCTTCGTCCATCTCTGCGGCAAGCGCTACGAGAACCGCTGCGAGGAGGAGACGGAGATCAAGGTCTGCTCCAACCAGCCGGAGGTCCGGCTCTATGTGGATGACACCCTGGTCGCCACGCAGGAAGGCAGCTATGTGTTCACGTTCCGGATCCCGCTCATGGGCGAGCACCTGGTCCGGGCGGAGGCCGGTGACTGCAGCGACGTCATGTGCATCCGGCGGGTCAGCGAGCCGGAGGAGAGCTACATCTTCAACAAGGCCGCTGCCACGGTCAACAACTGGTTCGACGCCGAGGAGATCGATCCCACATGCTTCTCCGTGCAGGACAGGCTGGGCGACATCCGGCAGAACCCGAAGGCCGGCGCGGTCATCGACGCCATGATGGCCAAGGGGGCCTCCGAGCGCGGCGACGTGGCGGACGCGGTCAAGGACAATCCGGCACTGCAGCGCATGATGGGCCGTATGACGATGATCAGCCTCCTGAAACAGAGCGGCGCCGACGAGCAGTCCATCAAACAGCTCAACCGCATCTTACAGGGAATTCCGAAATGAAAAAATACGTACAGCAGATCATGCTGGGCACCGTGACGGCGCGGGAAGCGCAGGCGCGGGAGACCCTTCGGAGGATCCGGGCCGCCGGTTACGACGGCCTGGAACTCAACCGCTTCATGATTCACCCCTCCTCGCTGATGGTGCGGATGCTCACGCGCGCCGCCGGCATGCCCACCGGAAACGGGGGAAAACTGGACTGGCACGGACTGCTCGCGGAGAGCGGCCTCGAGGTCGCCAGCCTCCACGCGGACCTGGGCTCTCTGGAGAAGGAGACGGAGGCCGTGATCGACGAGGCGCGGAGCTTTGGGACCGACCGCATCGTGATCACGGGCATGTACCGCTTCGATTACGGCGACGAGAAGAGCGTCCGCGATCTGGCGGCCAGACTGAACAGCGCCGGCGAAAAGCTGCAGAAGGCGGGGATCTCCCTGCTCTACCACAACCACAACGTGGAACTGCTGCAGGTGCGGCCGGGCCTGCGCGCCTATGACATCCTGATCACGGAGACGGATCCGGCCTGCGTGAACTTCGAATTCGACAGCTTCTGGTTCATCGACGGCGGCGCCGACGCCCGCGCCTGGATGGAGCGGCTGGGGAGCCGCATGAAGATGTGGCACGCCACCGACCGGGGGAGCCGTCAGAAGGGCCCCGCCATGACGCCCATCCTCAAGGCGGACAGCATGGAGCTCGGCACCGGCAATATGGACCTGGACGCCCTGTATGCGCAGGCGGTCAGGAACGGCGTGGACGCCGTGGTCCTGGAGAGCCACCGGAACTGGATCGACAGGGATCCTGTGAAGAGCCTGGAACTGAGCGCTGCGTGGCTCAGGGAGAAGCGTATCGGCAGGGAAGGATCGACAGAGAGGTAAGAGATGCTTGCGACCCGACTGAGAACAGAACATATGCGGGATCCCATCGGCCTTGAGACCGTGCAGCCGATGCTCAGCTGGAACACGGACGGCGGCGTGCAGAGCGCGTACCGGATCATCGCTTCCGTGGACGGACAAAAGGTCTGGGACAGCGGCAAAGTGCAGAGCAGCGCCCTGCTGACCCGCTGCGGCTATACGGCGGCCCCGGCACAGCAGGTGCAGTGGAAGATCCGCCTCTGGGACGCGGAGGACCAGGCGGGCGATTGGAGCGAGGCGCGGTTTGAGACCGGCCTCACGGAGCCGTCCCTCTGGCAGGCGCAGTGGATCGAGACGGAGCCCCAGGATGGAGACGGAACGGGCACGGAGACAGGAACAGGCATCGAAGGTGCCGGAAAGCGTCAGCCCGCGGCCTGTCTTCGCAGACAGTTCTACGCGGAACAGACGGAGAACGCCCGCCTCTACATCACCTGCCACGGACTGTATGTCGCCTGCCTGAACGGGGAGAGAGTCGGGGACTTTGTCCTCGCACCCGGCACCGACGACTACAGGAAGCGCCTGCAGGTCCAGACCTACGACGTGAGCGGCCTTCTGCGCACGGGCATGAACGAGATCCGGGTCGTCCTGGGGGACGGCTGGTACCGCGGCAACGTGGGCGTGGACGGCCTGCAGAACTACTTCGGCAGCGATCAGGCGCTCCTGTGCCAGCTGGAGGCCGGCGGGAAGACGGTCCTCTGCAGCGACGGGAACTGGGAAGCCAGCAGCAGAGGACCCATCCGCCTGAACGACCTGGAGATCGGCGAAGTATACGACGCCCGTCTGGAAGGGATCTGGACAGCGGAGGGCGGCTGGTACCGCGTACATACCGCTGCCTTTGGCTATGACGTCCTCTGCGGCAGCGACAGCGTACCCGTGAAGGAGCAGGAGCGCTTTCCGGGGCAGCTCATCAGGACGCCGGACGGCAGCGCCGTCGTCGACTTCGGCCAGAATCTCGCCGGTTACACGGAGCTGCGCGTGACCGCCAGGGCCGGACAGACGATCACGCTCCTGCACGGCGAGACCTTGGATGAGAACGGCAATTTCACCCAGTCCAACTTCGATCCCGGGGACCGCAACAAGAACGGCGGCATCCCCCAGAAGATCGTGTACACGTGCAAGGAAGGGCTGAATGTCTACAAGCCTTCCTTCAGCATCTTCGGGTTCCGCTACGTCAAGGTAGAGACGGACATTGACCTCACCGACGCTGCTTTTACGGCCATCGCTGTCTACTCGGAGATGGAGCAGACCGGCACTTTCCGATGCGGAAACGAGGATGTCAACCGCCTGTTCCTGAACAGCCTCTGGAGCATGAAGTCCAACTTCTGCGACGTGCCGACGGACTGCCCGACGAGAGAGCGGGCGGGATGGACGGGGGATGCGGGTGCGTTTGCCCCGACAGGGGTGATGCTCGCCGACTGCTACCCGGTGCTGCGCAAATGGCTGGCGGACCTCCGGATCGCGCAGAAAGAGGACGGCCTGGTCCCCAACATCGCGCCGCCCAACTACGGCGACAGCAGGATCTCGGCGATGCTCCAGGGCTCCGCGGGCTGGGGCGACGCCTGCATCCTGGTGCCCTGGGCCCTCTACGAGGCCTACGGCGACCCGTCGATCCTGGAGGAGAATTATGAGATGATGCGCCGCTGGCTGGACTTCACGGCCCGCCGAGCGCAGAAGACCCGGATCCACAATATGGGCAACCCGTGGAAGAAATATCTCGCGGACCAGGGCTTCCACTTCGGCGAGTGGCTGGAGCCCGACGTCTCTTCCATGGACGTCATGAAGAAGACGATGATGTTCGGCGCCCCGGAAGTGGCGACGGCCTACTACTACCGGTCCGCGGACCTGCTGTCCCGGATCGCGGAGGTCCTCGGGAAGACGGACGACGCGCAGCAGTATGCGGAACTGGCGGCGAATGTGCGCAAGGCCTACCGCCACACCTGCACGAAGAAGGGCGAGATCCGCTCGGAGCGCCAGGCGGAATATGTCCGTCCCATCGCGTTCGGGCTCCTGGACAAGGAAGAGATCCCCAAGGCCGCCTGGCAGCTGCACGCGCTCGTGGAGCGCAGCGGGTGGCAGCTCAACACCGGTTTTCTCTCCACGCCGCTCCTGTGCGGCGTGCTGGCGGACAACGGCTATACGGAGACCGCTTACCGGCTCCTGCTGCAGGACAAGTGCCCTTCCTGGCTCTACGCCGTGAAAAAAGGCGCCACCACCATCTGGGAGACCTGGGACGGCATCCGGGAGGACGGCACGGTCCACGACTCCTTCAACCACTATTCGTACGGCGCGATCTCCGGATGGCTCCTGCAGGGGGTCTGCGGGATCCGTCTGCAGGCCGGAAAGCTCCGGATCTGCCCGAGACCGGACCGCTCCCTCGGCCATGCGGAGGGAACCTGGCAGTCGCCGGTCGGCCGGATCGAGAGTTCCTGGCGCTATGAGGACGACCGGATCCGCTTCCGGCTCAGACTGCCCGTGCCGGCTGTCATCGAACTGCCGGACGGGAGAACGTATGACGCAGATGCAGGGGAGGTGCAAGATGAAGTATTACTGTAACCCCGTCAACATCAACTATCGCTATCAGTTCAACGCCGATCCCCGCCTGCACGGGAAGCTCCAGATCTGCCGGGAGGCGGCGGATCCGTCCATGATCTGCTTTCAGGGACGCTATTATATCTTCGCGTCCATGACCCTGGGCGTCTGGGTCTCCGACGATCTGGTGCACTGGGACAACCACCGCCTGCCTGCGGATCTTCCGCTGTACGACTACGCGCCGGACGTGCGGGTGATCGGCGACTATGTGTGGCTCTGCGCCTCCAACCGGGATCAGAACTGCGACCGCTGGCGCACGAAGGACATCCTGCACGGCCCTTACGAGAAGGTGGAGGGCAATTTCCCCTTCTGGGATCCCAACCTGTTTGCGGACGACGACGGCCGGATCTATTTCTACTGGGGCTGCTCCAACCAGACGCCCATCTACGGCGTGGAGCTGGACCCGGAGACCATGCTGCCGATGGGAGAGAAGCAGGCCCTGATCGCAGGCGACCCCTGGCGCTTCGGTTACGAGCGGATCGGAGAGAACAACAGCACACTTCCGGCGTCCGAAGAGGTGGTGGAGGCCAAATATCAGGCGTTCGTGAAGCGGCAGGGCGTTCCGGAGTCCCAGCTGCCGGCGCAGATCCGGACACTGATCCGCGGAATGTTCACCGACCGCCCCTACATCGAGGGCGCCTGGATGGACAAGTACGAGGGCCGCTACTACCTGCAGTACGCTGCCCCGGGCACCCAGTACAACACTTACTGCGACGCCGTGTATGTGGGCGACAGTCCGCTCGGGCCCTTTGAACCCGCGCAGAACAACCCGTATTCCTACAAGCCCGGCGGATTCCTCCCCGGCGCCGGCCACGGCTCCACCATGCGGGACCTGTCCGGAAACTGGTGGCACACCGCGACCATGCGGATCTCGAAGAACCACGATTTCGAGCGGCGCGTGGGCATCTGGCCGGCCGGTTTTGACGCCGACGGCGAGCTGTTCTGCAACCAGCGCTACGGCGACTGGCCGCTGGCAGTGGCGGAGCGCGAAGAGGAGTGCACAGGCGGTGTGCAGGATCCCTGGCGGGGACCCGTCTGGATGCTCCTGAGCGCCGGCAAAAAGGTGACCGCCTCCTCCGCCGCAGAGGGCCACGGCCCGGAGCTGGCGGCCGAGGAGAACGTGCAGACCTGGTGGCGCGCACAGACGGCCTCCCCGGCGGAGTGGCTGTGCCTGGACCTGGGCAAAGCCTTCAAGGTCCATGCGGTGCAGATCAACTTCGCCGACGACGGGATCGACATTCCCTGCCCCGGCGAGATCCGTCCCGGCTCCCAGGCCCGCTACATTGAAGAAGCGCAGACCGTGACCCGCTGGAAGCTGGAAGGCTCTGCGGACGGGGAGACCTGGACGGTCCTGGAGGACAAGACCGCGGCGGAGACCGACCTGTCCCACGACCTCTGGGTGTGTGAAGAAGGCATGCAGATCCGTTACCTGCGCCTGAGCGGGATGGAAGTCCCCTACGGGCAGGCGCCCTGCGTCAGCGGCCTGCGGGTGTTCGGACGCGGAGAAGGAGAGGCACCGGCTGTCCCCGTTTTCTCCGCTGCAAGGACCGTGGATACGGACATGGAAGTGGAGATCGCGCCGCAGGCGGATGCGCTGGGATGGAACATCCTGTTCGGGAACAGCCCGGACAAGCTGTACCACAGCGCCATGGTCTTCGCGGACGGAAAGCACAGGATCGGCGCGCTGGTCAGGGACCGCGCGTACTATGTGCGGCTGGATGCGTTCAACGAGTGCGGAATCACAGAGGGGACTTGCGTCAGGCTGGCCTGACGGACGGCAGGACCTTCCGCTTCGGGCGGAGGGACGATCATTCATAAAGGAGGTATCAGCATGCGTCTGCCGAAGGGATTCATGATCGGTGCGGCGACCGCCGCCCACCAGGTGGAAGGAAACAATATTCACAGCGATTACTGGGCACAGGAGCACATGCCCCACTCCAGCTTCACGGAGCCCAGCGGCATCGCCTGCGACCATTACAACCGCTACGAGGAGGACATCCGTCTCCTGGCAGAGGCGGGTCTGAACGCCTACCGCTTCTCCGTGGAGTGGGCCCGCATCGAGCCGGAGGAAGGAAAGTTCGACGAGGCGGAGATCGCGCATTACCGCAAAGTGATCGCCTGCTGCAAGGCGCACGGCGTGGAGCCGATCGTCACGCTGATGCATTTCACCAGCCCCGTCTGGCTGATCCGAAAGGGCGGCTGGGAAGCGGAGAGCACGGTGGAGGATTTCCGCCGCTACGCCGCGTATGTCACGGAGCAGCTTGGTGAGGATCTTCACTATATCTGCACCATCAATGAAGCCAATATGGGCCTGCAGCTGGCCACCATCGCCAAGCGCTTCCGGCTGATGGCCGAGCAGGCCGCCAAGGCGCAGAAGGCGGGCAGTGCTTCCGCCGGTGCCGCATCCGGGGATGTCGGTGCCGCAGCGGCCAAAAAGGCCGAGGGCACCGTCCAGGTGGGCATGAACTTTGAGAAAATGATGGAGAACATGAAGTACGCGGCCATGGAGAACGCCCAGGTCTTCGGGACGCCGCAGCCCCAGATCTTTGTCAACGCCCGGACACCGGAGGGAGACATACTGGTCATGCGCGCCCACCAGGCAGCGAAGGCCGCCATCAAGGCCATCCGCCCCGACATCCGGGTCGGACTGACCCTGTCCCTGCACGACTGCCAGGCCCTGCCCGGCGGCGAGAAGTTCGCGGAGGCGGCCTGGGAGGAGGAGTTCCTCCACTACCTGCCCTACATCGAGGACGACGATTTCCTGGGCGTGCAGAATTACACCCGCACCCAGTACGGCCCCCAGGGCCAGCTTCCCTGCCCGGAAGGCGCGGAACTGACACAGATGGACTACGAGTTCTATCCGGAGGCGCTGGAGAACGTGATCCGCAAGGTCCGCGAGGTCTTTCAGAACGACCTGATCGTCACCGAGAACGGCATCGCCGTCGCGGACGACAGCCGCCGCGTGGAATTCATCCGGCGGGCAGTCGCCGGCGTGGAACGCTGCATCGCGGACGGGATCCCGGTCCGGGGCTATATGTACTGGAGCCTCATGGACAACTTCGAGTGGCAGAAGGGCTTCAGCATGACCTTCGGCCTCATCGCGGTGGACCGGGCGACCATGGCGCGGACACCGAAGGAGAGCCTGCGGGTGCTGGGGAGCTTCTGAGCACTCCCTCCGATCCCCTTTGAAACAGAACAGCGCAGCGGAGCCCGGTGCAGATCCGGCGCTCCGCTTTTTTTCTGTCCGGATTTCCGGGGACGTTTTTTTCCTTGAGAGAGGGGAAAAGTTCCTGTAAAATAGCGCAGGACGGTTTTTTAGACTGATCAACGCCGGACGCGGGACGGATGAGGAGGCAGAGTATGCGATATTCAATGGATCTCTCGGGATTTACAAATACAGAAGTGCGGCCGCTGGGAGAGGATTTCTCCGGGCAGAGCGGGGATGGGACGAGGCTCAGCGTCAATACCTACTACATGGAGAGGGACGGGAAGCCCTTCTTCGGGATCTCCGGAGAATTCCACTACTCCCGGATGGATCCCGCCCGCTGGGAGGATGAGATCATCAAGATGCGCCTCGGCGGCGTCAACGTGGTCTCCACTTACCCGTTCTGGAACCACATTGAGGAGCAGGAGGGTGTCTTCGACTTCAGCGGCAGACGGGACGTGCGACGGTTCGTGCAGCTGTGCGCGAAGCACGGCCTCTATGTGATCCTGCGCGTGGGTCCGTTCTATCACGGGGAGGTGCGCAACGGCGGTATGCCGGACTGGCTCTACGGCAAGCCCTTCGAGGTGCGGACCACGGACGAGGAGTTCCTGCGCTATGTGCGGCGCCTGTACACGAAGATCGGCGAGCAGGTGCAGGGGCTGTTCTTCGCGGACGGCGGCCCGGTGATCGCTGTGCAGCTGGACAACGAGTATATGCACTCCTCCGCTGCCTGGGAGATCACGAACGGCATCTCGGATGAGTTCATCTTCGTGGGCGACGAGGGCGAGAAGTACATGCTGGCCCTCCGGGACCTGGCCGGGGAATGCGGCCTGACACCGGTGTTCTACACGAGCACGGCCTGGGGCGGCGCGCCGGTCTCCCGCAGGATCCTGCCGCTGTGGGGCGGCTATCCCTACCGGCCGTGGATCTTCTACTCGCACAAGGGGGAGCACCCGGCGACGGAGGAGTACATCTACGAGGACTACCACCACAAGGGGGCTGTGTGGGCGGACGATTTTGTCCCCACCTATGACCCGGAGTCCTATCCCTACGCCTGCTGCGAGATGGGCGGCGGCATGATGTGCTGCTACTATTACCGCTTCATCTATCCTTACAAGAGCGTGGACGCCCTGGCCAATATCAAGCTGGCGTCCGGCTGCAACTTCATCGGCTACTACATGTTCCAGGGCGGCACGAACCCCATCGGCAAGAACGGGACCTACCTGAACGAGAGCCAGGTGCCCAAGCTGTCCTACGACTATCAGGCCGCGCTCGGCGAGTTCGGCCAGGTGCGGGAATCCTATAGAAGACTGAAGGCGCTGCACTATTTTGCTTCCTGCTACGCCGACAGGCTGTGCGGTACGGAGACTGTGCTGCCGGAAGGCGCGTCCGCGATCAGTCCCGAGGACCTGCAGACCCTGCGGTACGCAGTGCGGACCGACGGAAAGCGCGGTTTCCTGTTCCTGAACAACTTCCAGGACCACCGGGAGATGCCGGACAGAGAGGGAGAGATCGTCGAGATCGCGCTGCCCGGCGAGACGCTCCGCTGGGAGATCTCCATCGCGGGTGACGAGAACGCCATCCTTCCCTTCCATTTCGACCTGGATGGGATCGAGCTGGTGCAGGCCTGTGCGCAGCCCGTTCTGCGGACGGAGGCAGAAGGAAAGACACTCCACGTCTTTATGGTGCCCGACGGCATGAAGCCTTCCTTCCGGTTTGAGGAAGGCACGGAGATCGTGCTCCGCAGCAGCGGGAAGCGCTGCAGCGGTACCGTTGCCGCAGAGGATCTCGCCGACTTCCGGGATACCGCGTCGCTGACCGTGCGCAGAGGAGAGAACCTCGTGGAGATCCTGCTGGTCTCCCGCAGCAGAGCGAACGACATGTATCTGCTTCGGGACGGCAGCCTGGTGTTTACGGATCAGGCGCTCCTGGAGGACGAGCAGGGGAACCTCCGTCTGGAGACGACGGCAGAGGAGAACGTCCTGCGGTGCCTGCCGGCGGGGAGGCTGGAGAAAAACCTGGAAAAGGACCTGGAAAACGGCCATGGCGCCACGAGGCTGCCCGACGAGGGCGCGCTCGGCTGCTATCGCGTCTGTGTGGAGCCGGTCCGCTTCTCGGTGTCGGTGGCGGATCGCGGTCATTACCGCTATGTCCTGCAGGCAGCGAGGACCGGCGCGGAGACCGCAGACCAGGATCTTCTGTGCGGCCTGAAAGATGCGCGGCTGCGCATCCGCTACGAGGGAGATATCGGGGCGCTCTTCCTGGACGACGTCATGATCAGCGACAACTTCTGCAACGGGGACGTCTGGGAGATCGGCCTTCTGGAGCACCGGGACAAGCTGCCGCAGTCGCCGATGGTCCTGAAGATCACGCCTCTGCGGGAAGGGGCCAATGTCAACGTGGAGTCCACGATGGCCGGCCGCCACGAGGAGGCGGACCGGATCACGGGAAGGCTTCTGTCGGCAGGGGTGCAGGCGGTCTATGAGATCGGTCTGTGAGCCGGAAACGGAAGGAGGCAGGAAAGTGACAGCGCACACAGAGTGGACTGTCCGTGAATTCGAGCTTCCCTGCGAAGGGATCATGCTTCGCACAAGACTGGAACAGCCGCACCTGCCATCTTTGCAGCCAGTCGGAACAGAGAGAAACACCCTGCAGCACCGGGACGGTGCTGCAGGGTGAAATAATTTTCAGGGGACTGTATCGTCTGCAGGAGAAGCTCAGTCCTCGTAATCCAGCCAGGCGCCGCGCATCGGGCTGACGGCGTGGTCGGAGAAGAGACGGAGGGCACCTCTCTTGTAGCGGCGGGGGCGAGGTTCCCACTTTGCGCGCCTCTCGGTGAGGATCTGCTCGATCTCCTCAGGTGTCCTGCGCTCGCCGGCGACGCCGACGATGTTCAGCTTGCGGGCAAATACGTCCAGCTCGATCAGGTCGCCTTCCTCGACCAGGGCGATCGGACCGCCGTCCGCAGCTTCCGGAGAGCAGTGGCCGATGACAGGACCGGTGGAGGCGCCTGAGAAGCGGCCGTCCGTGATGAGGGCGATGGCCCGGCCCAGCTCCTTGTCGGAACTGATGGCTTCCGAGGTGTAGAACATCTCGGGCATGCCGCTGCCCTTGGGGCCTTCGTAGCGGATGAAGACGGCGTCGCCTTTCTCCACCTTGTGATGGAGCACGGCGTCCAGACACTCCTCCTCGGAATCGAAGGGGCGGGCGCGCAGCACGGCCTTGTACATCTCCTTCGGGCAGGCGGTGTGCTTGATGACGGCACCTTCGGGGGCCAGGTTGCCCTTTAGGACGGCGATGGAACCATCTGTGCCGATGGCCTTGTCGTAAGGGCGGATGATATCTTCGCGGGTGATGCCGTTCGCATACCCCTGACCAGCCAGGATGTCCGCGTACCGGTGGTTGAAATCCTGCAGCCAGCGGTCGCACTTCTCATAGAAGCCGCTCGCTTTCAGGGCATCCAGGTTCTCGCCGAGCGTTTTGCCGGTGACGGTCATAACATCCAGGTGGAGGACATCGCGGATCTCCTCCATGATCGCCGGGACACCGCCTGCGTAGTAGAAGACCTCGGCCGGCCACTTGCCCGCGGGACGGATGTCCAGCAGATAGTGGGCGCCTCTGTGCAGCCTGTCAAAAGTGTCGCCGGTGATCTCGATCCCCAGCTCATGCGCGATGGCGGGCAGATGCAGCAGGGTGTTGGTCGAACCGGAGATCGCGGCGTGGACCATGATGGCGTTCTCGAAGCTCTCCATGGTGAGGAGAGAAGAGGGTTTCATCGTGTCGTCCCCAGCGATCTCCACGGCGCGTTTGCCGGAGCGATAGGCGTAGTCCAGAAGATCGGGGCTCGTCGCCGGCATCAGGGCCGACCCGGGGAGGGACAGACCCAGGGCTTCCGCCATGATCTGCATGGTGGAAGCAGTCCCGATGAAGGAGCAGGCGCCGCAGGAAGGGCAGGCGTTGCACTTGGCCCAGTTCAGGCGGGCCTCGTCGATCTCGCCGCGCTCATACTGCGCGCTGTACATGCCCAGCTGCTCGAGTGTGAGCATCTCGGGGCCGGCGTTCATGGTGCCGCCCGCAACGAACAGGGAGGGGATATCGACGCGGAGCATGCCCATGAGGTTGCCGGGGCAGCCCTTGTCGCAGCTGGCCAGATAGACGCCCGCGTCAAAAGGCGTGGCATTGGCCTGGATCTCGATCATGTTGGCGATCATCTCCCGGCTGACCAGGGAATAGTTGATGCCGTCCGTGCCCTGGCTCTCGCCGTCGCACATATCAGTGGCAAAATATCGGGCACCGTGACCGCCGGCGGCACTAACGCCTTCCCGCACTTTTTCGACCAGCTTGTCCAGGTGGCCGCTGCCGGGATGGGAGTCACCGAAGGTGCTCTCGATGAAGACCTGTGGTTTGGAGAGATCCTCAGGCTTCCAGCCGGTTCCGATCCGCAGGGGATCCAGCTCCGGCGCCAGGGTGCGCATTTTCTGACTGATTAAGTTCATATAATACCTCCTGAAGGTTTAGAGAGACCTTGCAGTCCTCAGGCGAACATCGAGATGATCAGGGCTACGAGGAAGCCCACGCCGCCGACCAGTGTCTCCATGATCGTCCAGGTCTTGAGGGTCGTCTTCTCGTCGAGACCGATCAGCGACTTGACCAGCCAGAAGCCGGAGTCATTAAAGTGGGAGCAGACTGTGGCGCCGCCGGCGACCGCAGCAGTGGTGCAGGCAAGATACAGCGGGGACAGGCCCTGGATGGCGGGCATGGCGGCGACGATACCGGCTGCCATCGTCATGGCTACAGTGGCGGAACCCACGCAGACACGGACGAGGACGGCGATGATGAAAGCGAGGACGACGACCGGCAGATGCAGGGAACCGGTCACGTTGCCGATGATGTCGCCGATGCCGGAGTACTGCAGCATGTAGCGGAGGACGCCGCCGCAAGCGGTGACCAGAAGGATCAGGCCGGTGGGCTCGAGGGATTTGGTCATGACTTTCTCGAGCTCTTCCAGCGTGTAGCCGTTCTTAGTGCCCAGAAGGAACATGGCGACGATCGTCGCGATCAGCAGAGCGACAAAAGGCTCGCCGAAGAAGTTCAGAACGGGCATGGCGCCTGCCATGGAGGGGATGACGCCCGCGACGGATTTCAGGATGATCAGGGCCAGGGGGATCAGGATGATGCTGACGATGGTGCTGAATTTGGGAAGCTTGGACTCGTCGATCTCCGGCTGGTTGTAGCTCTCAGGGACGCTGATCATATACTTGGTACCGACAAACTTGCCCCAGATGGGACCCGCGACGACCATGGCGAAGAAACCGCAGAAGATACCGACAAGGATGACAAAACCGAGATCGACGCCCAGCATGTTGGCTACGAGGACCGGACCGGGAGTCGGAGGGATGAAAGCGTGGCCGACTGCGAGACCTGCGAGGAGCGGGATCGCATAAAAGAGGGTGGATTTCTTCGCTCTCTTGGCAAGGGAGAAAGCCAGAGGAATCAGGATGATCAGGCCTGCGTCGAAGAAGACCGGGATGGAGACGACCAGGCCGGTGAGGCCGAGCGCCCAGGCGGCTTTCTCGTCGCCAAACTTCTTGACCATGGTCACGGCCAGTGTCTGGGCACCTCCTGACAGTTCCAGGATCGCGCCGAACATGGAGCCCAGGCCGACCAGCAATGCTATGCCTTTCAGTGTGTTGCCGATACCGTCATTGACGGCGCCGATGATGTCCGCGACGGGCATGCCCGCGATCAGGCCGATCGAAAGGGCGCCGACCAGGATCGAGATCATGGCGTGGACGTGGAACTTGATGATGAGCACCAGCAGGATGATCAGGCCGATGATCGCCGCCAGTGCCAGCCTCGTGGGATTCAGTGCAACAGCTTCCATTTGATAAACCTCCTCATTCATGAAGCAGCCGTTTCCTTCGGAGTTGTATAACAACTCTGCTGATTTAACTATAAAACCAGGCAAGACATCAGACAAGTTGTTTGGCGCCCGGATGACTTTTCCAGAAATACTGCACAGAAAGAGGAGGATTATTGTATCATATATAGACGGTATTTTATCAATAATTCACAAAATTGGCGCGATCAGACGGAAGTGGTCATACCACTTTTGTTCACACCTCCCCGCGCTCGCGGATCATCTCCTGGATCATGTCGCGGTTGAAGGCCAGATGGGCAGTCATGGCACATCTCGCGCCGATGGGATCCCTGTTGATGATGGCATTGGTGATCCACCTGTGCGTCTGGATCGTCTCGTTCTTCAGCTTGCGCTGGGTCACGTTGCAGAAGGTGGAGATAGCCGACTGAATGACCGGGATCAGAGCCTGCACGACCGTGTTGCCGGAGCACCTGGCGATGCAGGTGTGAAACTCGATGTCCTTGTCCATGTGGTCCTCGTCCCGCAGATACAGGTCTTCTGTCTCATCACAGTATCTCTTCAGTTCGGCAGCCTGCCGGTCTGTACGCAGCTCCGCCGCCATGGCGGCAATTTCCGGCTCCAGCATCAGGCGCACGTCGAACAGCTCCAGTGCAAGGCGGTATTTGTCCTTGTGCCCGGAGAGATGGAGGGGGTCAGGCGCGGAGGCAGAAGTGGAGATGACGTAGGTGCCGGAACCGTGCCGGATCTCCACCATCCCCTGTGCGGCCAGGCTCTTCATGACTTCCCGGATAGTCGAGCGGCTGGTATGGAACTGTTCCGCGAGGCTGAACTCGCTGGGGAGCTTGTCTCCCGGTTTACAGTTCCGCAGAAGATAGTCCAACATCTGGTCTTCCACATGTGCGCTTCGTAGCGTCCGGTTCATCTTGGCATATTCATCGGTCATATCTGTTCCCTCGTTTCTATATCTTCAGCAGTGCCGGCAGACTGTGAGACCAATGCGCGGTCAGCAATAGATCAATGCGGTTTATCCTAACATTCGCAGAAGACTCCCGCCTCTGCAGGCGGTGAGATGAATGCGGCCCTTGTTGGTATGGATGCATACCATACGTCAGATGCATTTCGTAAACAATATAATACAAAAATCTATTGGGGACATACAGAACATGTGTTCCAAACATACGTTCTGTATGCTATAATAGGGTATGTGGCAGAACTGCCCGGAACGCAGGATGGTTATCGGTTTCCGGAAA
>DFIR01000049.1:10089-13543 GCA_002372815.1 Lachnospiraceae bacterium UBA3692 | reverse complement strand
CGGTACTGGTTCTGCAGCAGTTCGCCGACGCTGCGGATGCGGCGGTTGCCCAGATGGTCGATGTCGTCATCCGTGCCGATGCCGTATTCCAGATGGATATTGTAGTTGACGCTCGCGAGGATGTCCTCCCGGGTGATGTGCTTCGGCACGAGCTCGTGGGCGTTCCTGTGGAGCGCCTCGCCCAGCGCTTCCGGATCGTCGCCGTACTCCTCGAGGAGTTCGCGGAGGACCGGATAGTAGACCTTCTCGTTGATGCCGAAATCCTCGGGATCGCAGTCCACATAGTAGGTGAGGTCGACCATCAGGTTGGAGATGACCTTCACGTTCTTCTCTTCCGCCTGCACCCACACGAAGGGAACCGCTGCGTTCTGGATGGTATCGGCCATCTCAGCGGTCACGACCTCCCCGGCGCTGCCGAGAATATCGCCGTTCGCCTCATCCACGACGTCCTCCGCGAGGACGCAGTCCTTGATGCGGCTCTTCAGCGAGAGCTTCTTATTGAACTTGTAGCGGCCGACCTTCGCGAGATCGTAACGGCGCGCGTCGAAGAACATGGAGTTGATCAGGCTCTCGGCGCTCTCCGCGGAAGCGGGCTCACCGGGACGGATCTTGGAATACAGGGCCTTCAGGCCGTCTTCCACGCTGGAACCGCCGTCCTTCGTGAAGCAGTTGGTGAGCTTCGGCTCGTCGCCGAAGAACTCAAGGATCTCGTCGTTGGTCCCGAGTCCGAGCGCACGAAGAAGAACGGTGACCGGCACCTTGCGGGTGCGGTCCACGCGCGCGTAGAAGATATCGTTGGCGTCTGTCTCGTACTCGAGCCATGCGCCTCTGTTCGGGATCACCTGGCAGTTGAAGAGCTTCTTGCCGAACTTGTCCTTCTCGATCCCGTAGTAGATGCCGGGAGAACGGACCAGCTGGGAGACGATGACACGCTCCGCGCCGTTGATGACGAAGGTTCCCGTCCGTGTCATGAGCGGAAGGTCGCCCATGAAGATCTCCTGATCCTTGATCACGTGTTCGTCCTTCTTGTCATAGAGGCGGACCGTAACGCGGAGAGGGGCGGCGTAAGTTGCGTCGTGCTCTTTACACTGTTCGATGGTATATTTCACATCGTCTTCACACAGCCGGTAGCTGATGAAGGACAGGCTCAGATTCCCGTTGTAATCCTCGATCGGGGAGATATCGTCGAATGCCTCCTGCAGGCCCTTGTTCAGGAACCAGCGGTAGGAATTCTTCTGCACCTCGATCAGGTTGGGCATCTCCAGGACTTCTTTCTGCCGCTGATAGCTCATGCGGACGTTTCTGTCCCTGATGTCGCCTGTAGGATGTATCCTAAATTTTTCCATGCGTTCACCCCGTATGTAGTTGTGTTTAAGAAAAAAAAGCAACAAAAATAGACCTACGCAAAAAGTTGCGTATACTATACTAGCACCCGCAACTCAAGACGTCAACAAAATATTTCAAAAGTATTTCTAAATTTTAGTCCGGTACACAGAAGATGCGGCGCAGCCATTCAGCTGCGCCGCACCGGCATTCCGGAATCGGATCTGCGCCCGTCTGATTACTTGATGGTGACGGTAGCGCCCTGCTCCTCGATCTTGGCCTTGATCTGCTCGGCCTCTTCCTTGGAGACAGCTTCCTTGACCTTGGAAGGAGCTGCTTCGACGAGAGCTTTCGCTTCCTTCAGGCCGAGGCCGGTGATCTCGCGGACGACCTTGATGACCTTGATCTTCTGTGCGCCGAAATCGGTCAGCTCGACATCGAACTCGGTCTGCTCTTCAACAGGGGCAGCCTCAGCACCGGCAGCCATGACGACAGCACCGGCAGATGCGGAAACACCGAACTCAGCTTCGCAAGCCTTGACCAGCTCGTTAAGCTCCATAACGGACAGCTCTTTGATCGCTTCGATGAACTCAGCGGTAGTTAATTTTGCCATTTTCTTGACCTCCATTAAGATTTTTTAAATTCAGGATTGTGACGGTCGATCGGCTGATCAGACCTCTGCGGGAGCAGCTTCTTCTGCAGGAGCGGCTTCCTCTGCGGGAGCGCCATCCTTCTCGGCGATCTGCTTCAGCACGCGTGCGAAGCTTGCGATCGGAGAATTCATGCTGCCCAGCAGTCTGGAGATGAGGACATCTCTGGACGGAATGTTCGCGACATCCTTCAGCGCGGACACATCGCAGAAATTGCCTTCGACAACGCCCGCCTTGATCTCCAGCTTGTCCGCCTTCTTGGCGAACTCAGTCAGGATCCTTGCAGGAGCGGTCGCGTCGGACTTGGAGACTGCCAGCGCGCTGGGGCCTTCAAGATACGGCGCAAGGCTTTCGAACTCGGTTCCCTTGAACGCGAAGTTCATCATGGTGTTCTTATAGACCTTATAAGTAACACCTGCCTCACGGAGCTGTTTGCGCAGCTCGGTGTCCTGCTGAACTGTCAGTCCTCTGTGGTCAACAAGGACCGCAGACTGTGCGCCGTCGATCGCCGCGGAGATCTCCTGGACGACCGGCTGCTTCAATTCAACTTTTGCCATTTGCTTACCTCCTTGTCAGATTTGATGCCGAAAACATCATGTTCTTGAGGTTTCGAAGCGATGACACTAAAAAACCCCGTCTCGCATGCGAAGACAGGGATACGCTGATCGTAATCATCCACTCCTCGGCAGGTGATGTTCCGTTACGCCCACTGGGCACCTGCTGTCTTCGGCTGGTATTAAACCTCAAATACAATAGCATGCAGTGCCGGAAGTGTCAAGCATATTTTTCTATTTACGCAAGGGGGCCGTCCGCCCTGCGCGGGGTACTTCCAACTTCGACATTTTCGTTATTTGACGAAAAATGTGTAGAAGAAAGCGAGTTCCGGATGTTGCCAATTCACTTTGTAATGTTTTTGATACCGGCTAAAGCGAGTGTTTGTAATGCCTAATTCGCTTTGCTTTCTTAAAGTGCCCTCTCAAAGCGAGTTTGCAAGGTGCAGTACTCGCTTTAGTCCGGGACTCTGTCGGCAGAAAGCGAAAGATAACCCTTCAGCGCTCGCTTTGACCGGTCATGTTTCCATCTGAAAGCGAAAAAGCGACCCAGGCGCTCGCTTTGGGCCATGGCAATTGCATTTGAAAGCGAAGACGACCGGCGATCATGCCGGGATTTACGCGAAGAACCATCCCTCTGCGCAAATAGAAACAGCGCCGGCCTGCCGGCCAGCGCTGCTTTCGGATCGTCATTTGGATTGGTGAAAATGGGTTTCTGTTACTCTCCCGTTCCGATCAATAGCGGTTGGCTACGATCTTCACGCCGGGGCCCATGGTGGTGGCCACGGAGATGCTCTTGAGATACTGACCCTTGACAGCGGCAGGTCTTGCCTTCGTGATCGCATCGAGCAGAGCGTTGTAGTTCTGCATCAGCTGCTCCTCGGTGAAGGAGGACTTCCCGATCGGGCAGTGGATGATGTTGGACTTGTC
>DFIR01000049.1:0-10043 GCA_002372815.1 Lachnospiraceae bacterium UBA3692 | reverse complement strand
AGTCTGTACTCGATCTTACCGGCTTTGATGTCGTTGATCGCCTTGGTCACGTCCATGGTGACGGTGCCCGCCTTCGGGTTGGGCATCAGGCCCTTGGGGCCGAGGATACGGCCGAGACGGCCGACAACGCTCATCATGTCAGGGGTGGCGACGACAACGTCGAAGTCCAGCCAGCCTTCGTTCTGGATTCTCGGGATCAGCTCCTGGCCGCCGACGAAATCGGCGCCTGCAGCCTGTGCCTCATCCAGCTTCGCGCCCTTGGCGAAAACGAGGACTCTGACCTTCTTGCCGGTACCTGCGGGGAGCACGACCGCGCCGCGGATCTGCTGGTCGGCGTGACGGCCGTCGCAGCTGGTGCGGATGTGCAGCTCAATGGTCTCGTCGAACTTCGCAGTCGCTGTCTTCTTGACAAGAGCGATGGCGTCTGCGGGCTCGTACAGCATGCTGCGATCGACCAGCTTCGCAGCCTCAGTGTATTTCTTTCCGTGTTTCATCTTTTAATCTCCTTATATCCTCGTGACAGCGGACCTTAGTCGACGACTGTGATTCCCATGCTTCTTGCAGTTCCGGCGATCATGCTCATCGCGGCTTCCAGGGAAGCGGCGTTGAGATCGGGCATCTTGAGCTCGGCGATCTCTTTGATCTGATCCTTGGTAACGGAACCGACCTTGGTCTTGTTCGGGACACCGGAGGCCTTCTGGAGGCCGGCCGCCTTCTTCAGAAGGACGGGTGCCGGCGGAGTCTTCGTGATGAAACTGAAAGTTCTGTCGGAATAGACCGTGATGACGACCGGGATGATCAGGTCACCCTTGTCAGCGGTCTTGGCGTTGAACTGCTTGGTGAACTCCATGATGTTGACACCATGCTGGCCCAGCGCGGGACCTACCGGCGGAGCGGGCGTTGCCTTGCCGGCAGGGATCTGCAGTTTGATGTAGCCTGTTACTTTCTTAGCCATTTTTCCTCCTTTGTGGTCGAGCGCAGCTTCTTTGCTGCTCCCACTTCTGTTGACACAGCAAACCGGTCAGCCGCTCTTTGGCGCGCGGCGGATCCGGGTGATCAGCTCTGACGGCGCAGCTCCGCGAAACTGATCTCGACGGGCGTATCCCTCTCGAACAGGTCCACGTTGATGGTGGCTGTCTGCTTGCCGAGGTCCATCTTGCGGACCTTGCCGGATGTACCCTTCCAGACGCCCGCGATGACTTCCACGAGATCTCCCTCGCCGAAGTCGACGCTGATGGTGCTGACAGGCTCGTCCAGCGGCTGCATCTCCATCTCCGTGAGCGGAACGGGCTTGGAGCCCGGTCCCACGAACCCGGTCACGCCGCGCGTGTTGCGCACCACATACCAGGTGTCGTCGTTCATGATCATATTCACCAGCACATAGCCCGGGAACATCTTGCGGGAAACCGTCTTGCGGACGCCGTTCTTCACTTCGACTTCGTCCTGCAGGGGAACGCGGACCTCAAAGATCTGGTTCTCCAGGTGACGGTTCTCGATGGTCTTCTCGAGCGTGATCTTCACCTTATTCTCGTAACCGGAATAAGTGTGTGCCACGTACCAGTGCGGGATATCTGTAATCGCCTCCTCATCCAGGATACCGGCTGCTCCGGACTCCTGCGCCGCCAGAGATTCCTCTACCGCCGCCTCGTCCCAGGCATCCGTATTCTCAGAGAGATCCGGCTCGGCGCGGTGTTCCTTCTCGATGTCAGCCGCCGTCTTGGAGAAATCCGGCCTCTTCAGCTGACGCACCGGGGGGAGCGCTCCCGCCTTCACACGGAGCTTCGGCTTACCCGTCTCAAAATTCCTATCTGCCATTACATACCTCGTTAGCTTCCTTGTCAGGCGTTCACCGTCGTCAGCCACTCGATCAGGTTCTGAGCGCCGAAATCGATGACTGCGATAAGAAGTGCGGCGATCACGGTGACGCAGAGCACTGCGACAAGCTGCTTGATCAAAGTATCGCGATCCGGCCAGATGATCTTGCGGAACTCTGTGCGGACGCCTTTAAAGAAGCTGCCGATCTTCGACTCCTTCGCTGCCGTCTTCTCGTTACCACTCATGATCTACTCCTTACTTGGTCTCCTTATGCATGGTATGCTTTCTGCAGAATCTGCAGTATTTCTTGGTCTCGATCCTCTCGGGATGAGCCTTCTTGTCCTTCGTCGTGTTGTAATTGCGCTGTTTGCACTCCGTGCAGGACAGTGTGATCCTCGTACGCATTCTCTTCTCACCTCCGCTCCTGGTCATTTTCACCTGCAGGCCATCTTCAGAGCAAAAAAAATAGACCTGCGACAATCCAAACATAACCTATCACAAAAGAGGACAGGCGTCAAGACGAACTTGACGGTTCATGCCGCAGGTCTTTGAAATTATAAGGAACAGCTATTCGCCGCGCGATCCGGCGCCTCAGTCGAGGCTGCGCACCATGTCGAGGGCCGCCCGGATCACCTTGTCCATGTCGTAGTAGCGGTACATGCCGAGGCGTCCGCCGAACAGGACGTTCTTCTTCTCCGCCGCCAGCGCCGCGTAGCGCTGATAGATGGCGTCGTTCTTCTCGTTGTTGACGGGGTAGTAGGTCTCCTTCCCCTCTTCCCAGCTGTCCGGGTACTCCCGGGTGATCACCGTGCCCGGGATCGGCTCGCCCGTCTCGCTGTCCTTGCCGAACTCGAAGAACTTGTGCTCGATGATCCTCGTGAAGGGGACCTCCCTCTCCGTGTAGTTCACGACGGCGTTGCCCTGGAAGTTGTCCTCCTCCGGCAGCACCTCCGTCTCGAACCGGAGCGACCGGTACTCGAGCGGTCCGAAGCAGCGGTCGAAGTACTCGTCGATCCTGCCCGTGTAGAGCACCTTGTCGAAGGTGTCCTCACCCATCACGAAGTGGGCATCCGCGCCTTCGCCCTCCTCGCGGACGGCCTCCGCGAAGTCGGTGTTCAGGATGACCGGCGTTCCCTCCAGCAGCTTCTCCACGATCTGCGTGTAGCCGCCGACCGGGATCCCCTGGTGAGGATCGTTGAAGTAGTTGTTGTCGTAGATGAAGCGAAGCGGCAGCCTCCGGATGATGAAGGCGGGAAGCTCGGTGCAGTCACGGCCCCACTGCTTCTCGGTGTAGCCCTTGACGAGCTTCTCGTAGACGTCGCGCCCGACGAGGTTGAGCGCCTGCTCCTCCAGGTTCTTCGGCTCGTCGACGCGGACCTCCGCGACCTGCTCCTCGATCCGCGCCTTCGCCTCCGCCGGGGTGCGCACGCCCCACATGCGGCTGAAGGTGTTCATATTAAAAGGAAGGTTGTACAGCTCGTCCTTGTAGCGGGCGACCGGGGAATTGATGAAGTTGTTGAACTTCGCGAACTGCTGCACGTACTCCCAGACCTCCTCGTCCGAGGTGTGGAAGATGTGCGCCCCATAGCGGTGCACGTGGATCCCGTTCACCTTCTCCGTGTAGATGTTGCCCGCGATGTGCGGACGGCGGTCGATCACGACGCAGCTCCTGCCGCGCTTCTTCATTTCATTGGCGAATACCGCGCCGAACAGTCCGGCGCCGGTGATCAGATAATCGTAATGCATGCTCATTCCTCATCCGTTGTGTACGCGGCGATCTGTGCATAGTCGTCCATCACTTCGAGGATCTTCCTGCGCCCCGCCTTGTTGAAGCGCCCGAACTTCTCCATGACACGCCCTGTGACGATCTGCCGCGAAAGGTCGCTGTCTCCGCTGAGCGGGCTGAAATCCACCGGGTTGAGAGCCAGTTCCTCACAGATCCTAAGGACCGTATTGTGTGCCATTCCGTCCACCCCTCGCTCCAGTGCCGTCACCAGTGTGCTGTAGGGGATGTTCATGTGCACTGCGAACTGACGTACACTCTTGTAGTCCTCCAGGATCGCCTTCCTCAGTATTTCCGACTTCAAGCCACTGCTCATTTCTGAAACCTCCCGTATAGTTGTCTGAATAATCTGTCTGTCAAGTCTCAGATCTTATACTCCGCCGGGCGTCCTCCGGCCTGCCTCCCGTAACCTCCTGCCGGCGCCCTGCGCATTCCTCGATATATAAATATATCACATTTCTACAGTCTGAGCGAGAAAAGAATCCTGTCATTTCCCTCTTCTGTCCGCCCGTAGGAAGCGGTGAGCGTGCCGCCGTTGGCCTCCGCGATCGAGCGGGCCGCCGAGAGACCGATCCCGTATCCGCCGCTCTTCTGGGTCCTGGCCCTGTCGCTGCGGTAGAATCGTTCGAACAACCTGGAGGGGTCCTCCTCCATCTGCTCCTTCTCCACCGTGTTCCACTGCTGCAGGACCGTCCGGCCGCCGCTTCTGCTGACCGACATGCCGATCTTCCCGTTCTCCGGCGTATACCGGACCGCGTTGTCGGTCAGGGTGCTGATCAGCTGCCGGAGCGTCGCGGCGTCCCCGCGGACCACCGCTTTCTGCTGCACAGGAGGCAGCGTGAATCCGATCCCGCGGCTCTCCGCGTTCTCCCGGAAGTTCTCTGCCGTCTCGCGGACGAGCTGCGCCAGGTCCAGCTCCGTGAGGGTGAGCTTCACGCCCTCATCCAGCCGGGACAGCGTCAGCAGGTCCTGCATCAGGCCGCTCAGCCTGGTCACCTGCGCCTTGATGTTGCGCGTCCACTTGCTCTCCCCGTTGTAGAGTTCGAGCGCCTCCGTATTGGTCTGGATGATCGCCAGCGGCGTCTTGATCTCATGTCCGGCGTTGGTGACGAATTCCCTCTGCCGCTGGATGTTCTGCGCCACCGGCCGGATCGCCCGCCTGGACAGCAGGAGCACGATCACCAGCGTGAGCAGCCAGCAGAGCACCGCGATCAGCACGGAGATCAGAAGCACGCTCCGCACGGTCTCCTCCTGCATGGACACGTCGAGGAAGACGACGATGTCCTCCTCCGCGCGGTAGCGGAAGCTGTCATATCTGCCGGCAGATGCTCCGGACTTCCGCACTTCCAGTGCCATCGCCTTCGCCTCTTCCGAGCTGACGGACCAGATCCTGGACGTATCGACCACCGTGACGTCCTCCCCGTCGAACTTCACGAGAAAATAGCGCATCGCCATCGCGTTGTCCATCGTGATGCTGCCGGTGCGGAAGAATCCGCGGCCGGGGTGGTAGCCCGCAATTCCGTGGTCGTCATCCGGCCCGTCATCGTCGAAATAGTCATCCTCGAATTCGTCGTCGGACGGGTCATCCTGCCGTCCGGACGGGAGATGCCCCGGGACGCCCTCGTTCTCGGCCAGCATCCGCAGCATCCGGTCCTCCTCGGAGCGGATGGAGACGATGTGGAGGCCGTTGATCGCCCCTATGAGGATCAGGAGCAGGATCGTCACCGCCGCCATCGCCGCCGCGACGAATCGTCTCTGGAGTGTCCTTACCATCGCGCCCTCCGTATCATGTCCCGAGCGTGTAGCCGATCCCTCTGCGGACCAGGATCTTCACGCGGGAGCCGAGCTTCTGCAGCCGCTTACGCAGGTAGGAGATGTAGACCCAGACGGAGCCGGTATCCGTCTCTGCGTCGTAGCCCCATACTTTCTCCAGAAGATCCTCCGTGGAGAGGTAGATCCCGTGGTTGTGCATCAGCACTTCCATGAGCTGGTACTCCTGCTTCGGAAGGATCACCTTCTCGCCGCCGCAGGAGAGTTCCCCCGTCGAGGTGTTGAGCGAGAGGTCCTCGAAGGTGCAGATATCCGGCTGGAACTGTTCCCGCCTGCGCAGCATGGCGCGCACGCGCGCGAGGAGCTCCCCCATCGCGAAGGGCTTGGGCAGGTAATCGTCGGCGCCCAGGTCCAGTCCCCGGATCCGGTCCTCGATCTGTGCCTTGGCCGTGAGGAGCAGCACCGGCGTGCCGATCCCCTCCGCACGGATCGTCCGGAGGACCTCCAGCCCGTCCATCTTCGGCATCATGATGTCCAGGATGATGCCGTCATACTGTGCGTTCCGGATATAATCCAGGGCCTCCCTGCCGTCGTAAACGGCGTCGACCTGGTACTTGTGGTACTCCAGGATGTCGGTGACCGCCTCGCTCATGGCCGCCTCATCCTCCGCCAGCAGAAGCCGCATGTCTCTCCTCCCGTTGCAAATCCTCAAAGCGCCGCGTTCCGGATCCGCCGCATCAGCACAGCGGACGCCGCCGCATAGGCCGCGTTCTCATATCAGTTGCCGGTGGTCGCTTCGGTCGTCGCCTCGACGGCGGGCTCCTTCGTCGGGATCTCCAGCTCGGTCAGGTCCAGCGTGTTCTCCCAGCCGAGTTCCTGCGCGATCGAAGGATTGCAGAAATTGCGGGCCGTGGACTTGAGCGTCTCGACCTTGATCTTGGAGATGTTCCCGTAGTCGCCGCTGTGGGAGCCGTCGTTGCGGGACAGGACCTCGTAGGCCTTGTCCGCCGCCAGCTTGCCTGTCTCCGAATAGTTCACGCCGCAGCCCAGCAGCGCGCACTCCCGGCACGTGCCGCGGTCGGAGGCGAGGACGGGCTTCTTCTGCTCCACCGTCACTTCCCGGATCATCTCCGTGTTGGACAGCAGGAGCGTGTCCGTGGGCAGATAGATCACGTCGTTCTCCGCGCAGGCTTTCGTGAGCGCCTGACGCAGGCTCTCGCTGTCGGTCGCCGGATAGCTCGTGCAGGTCAGCCCGGATTCCTCCGCGTAATAGCGGAAGAGCTGTGTCTGGTACACGGAGTCCACTTCGGTCCCGTAGACCATGCCGACCGTCTGCACATCGCCGAGGGCATCGACGATCAGCTTGATGTGCCCCTTGACGGGCGGCAGATCGCAGACGCCCGTGACGTTTCCGCCGGGCTCATCCTTGGTGGAGGCGCCGCCGGTCGCGATGATGTCCGCCACACAGGTCGCCATGATCGGCACAGTATCCGTCGCCTTCATGGCCTCCTCCAGCGCCACGGTGCCGCAGGTGAAGATCATGTCGTCCCCCTCCGCGACGTACCGCTCCGCCAGCTTCGTGCAGCCCGCGCGGTCTCCCGCCGTCCGGATATCCAGCACGACGGAGTCGCCGAATTTCTCCTCGATGCGCTCCTGGAAGCCCTTGATCGCGTTGCGGTAGGACTCGCAGTCGTACTCCAGGATCACGCCGATATACTGTTTGCCTTCCTCATGCACGATCGCGGGCGGCTCCGGCTCCTCTTCCGGCTCCTCCGCCTCCTGGGCCTGCTCCGTCTCCGCGGCGGTCTCCTCCTGCGCGCTGTCCTTCTTTCCGCAGGCTGCCGCCGAGACAGCGATCGTGCCGCACAGCATCAGCGCGGCGAGTCGGGACGCGATAGTTCTGAATTTCATAGTCACCTCTTGCTCTTTTCTGTCTGTTGCATCTTCCGGGGCGCGCTCCGGGCGTGCCACCCGGACATTATAGCGCATTCATGCCGGCAGCGGAAGATTTTTCCCGTTCAGGACGGCGCCGGTCAGTCCTCCGTGCCCGTCATAGGTCAGTTTGAGGGAGAAGAAAGGCTGCTCCTCCCGCAGCAGGCGCAGGAAGATCCTGTCGCCCTCCCAGAGCTCCAGCGTCCCGATCCGGTCGATGTCGACCCATTCCAGCACGCCCTCGCTGCAGGGCACCGGCTCCCCGGTCCATCCGTCGGCGGTGAAAAGGTGCATGTACTCCGTCACGCCGTCCCCGGAGATGAAGGTCACGATCCCGCGGAATCTCCAGGATGTGAGCGTGTAGCCGGTCTCCTCCCGCACTTCGCGCAGGAGGCAGTCCTCCGGGCTCTCTTCCTTTTCAAAATGGCCGCCCACGCCGATCCACTTGTCCTTGTTGATGTCGTTCTTCTTGGTCACCCTGTGCAGCATCAGGTAGGCGTGTTCCCGCTCCATGTAGCAGAGGGTGCTCAGTTCCGTGCGTCCTTCTCCCATTTCCTGTTTCTCTTTCTGTGATGTCCGGCTCAGTATCCCAGGACCCGGAAGCTCCTCTCGTCCTCCCTGAGCGGCAGCTCCTCCACTTCCGTGGACAGGATCCGGATCCAGCGGGCCTGCCGGAGGTGGGTCATCATGCGGGCGATGTCGTCCTCCCGCCCCTGGGCCTCCATCACGACGGATCCCTCCTCCGTGTTCTCCACCCAGCCGGTCAGGTCCATCGCGATCGCGGCGTGCTGTGCCTGGTAGCGGAAGCCGACGCCCTGCACGCGCCCCCAGAAGGTGATGCGCACCCGGATCTTCCTGTCTCCCGCCTGTCTGTCTGTGCCGCCGGCACCCGGACTCTGTGTCATATGTGTCCTTCTCCATGCTCTCAGCTGCGCGAGGAATTCCCTGTCCTTCGCCGCCGAACGGTCCGCGCCGAGCGCGTACTCCATCTCCTGCTCCCCCTGCGGGGCGTGGGCCAGCCGCTGGCTCTCGATCCAGGCGGCGATCCGCTTCCGGAAGATCCACACCGCCAGCAGGGCGGCGGCCGCGATGACCGTCATCAGGACATCCGCGCTCGTCAGACCAGTTCCCATACGTCACTCCCTGTCATCTCTGCCGGATCAGATAGGAGAAGATCAGGTACGCCGTCTTCAGCGCGTCGTGCCGGATCTTGCCCTCCTCGATGCAGAAGATGTCATCCGCGATGATCTCCAGGCCGAGCTGATCCAGCGCCTCCCTGTCGAGGCGCACGGCCTGCTTGTTCTCCGTGTCGAGATATTTGCGGGCGATCGCCGGATCGATCTGCGCGTTCTCCGTGTCGTTGGCCACCACGATGTCGATCGTCCTGTCCCGGAGGTACCGGTTGAGGACGCGCACGTGGCTGGAGAGCGTGTAGTCGTCCGTCTCGCCGTGCTGGGTCACCAGGTTGCCGACGTACATGAGCGGCGCCTTCGCCCTGCAGACCGCCTCCCGCACTTCCTCCGACAGAAGGTGCGGAAGAATGCTCGTGTAGAGACTCCCGGGGCTGAAGATGATCAGGTCCGCCTCCGCGATCTTCTCCTGCACCTCGCTCCTGACCTTGATATCATGGTCATAGGTGAGGCGGCGGATATTGCGGATGTTGAGGCTGACCTCCTCCTCGCCGAAATAGTCGTGTCCCTCTCCGCGGCCGACCAGCTCGACCTTCTCCTCGGTGAGCGGCAGGACCGTGCCCCGCACCTGCAGGATCTGCGCCATGTAGCGGGTCGCCTCGGTCAGGTTCCCTTTCAGGTCCACCAGGGCGGCGAGCATGATGTTGCGCACCGGGTGATTGTGAAGGGACCCCTCCCTGGCAAAACGGTACCGCAGCAGGCGGATGAAATCGTCGTCCACGTTCGCCATCGCGAGAAGGACCTTCCCGACGTCTCCGACGGCCGGGATATCCAGTTCCTCCTTCAGCACGCCGGTGCTCGAGCCGTTGTCGCTCACCGCGATGATGGTCGTCACGTCTACAGGAAACAGCTTCAGGCCGGAGAGCAGGCAGGACAGTCCGGTGCCGCCTCCGAATACAACTACTTTCTTCATAACCGGTAACCTCCTGTTCTGCTACAGAATAGCATAATATGACACGGCAAATGAATAAAAATTTATAAATCCTTTACGCATGTATCCCGCGGAAGGCAATGTTTTTTCTTGCCAGACAGGGGGCAAGTCACTATAATATTTTTGATTATCAGCGCACTGCTGAATGACACCCGCCGTTTTCTGATAAGGAAGAGGTGCATATGCCCAAAAGAACTGACATCCACAAGGTACTGATCATCGGCTCCGGCCCCATCATCATCGGGCAGGCCTGTGAGTTCGATTACTCCGGCACACAGGCGTGCAAGGCACTGAAGAAACTCGGATATGAAATCGTCCTCGTCAACTCCAATCCCGCCACGATCATGACCGATCCGGAGACGGCCGATGTGACTTACATCGAGCCTCTCAACGTGCGGCGCCTGGAAGAGATCATCGCGGCCGAGCGGCCCGATGCGCTCCTCCCCAACCTGGGCGGTCAGTCCGGTCTGAACCTCTGTGCGGAGCTCTATAAGGAAGGGATCCTCGACAAATACAACGTGCAGGTCATCGGTGTCCAGGTGGACGCGATCGAGCGCGGCGAGGACCGCATCGAGTTCAAGAACACCATGAACGCGCTGGGCATCGAGATGGCGCGCAGCGA
>DFIR01000033.1 GCA_002372815.1 Lachnospiraceae bacterium UBA3692 | reverse complement strand
GCGGCAAGGGCGGCAGCGACTTCGATCCCAAGGGCAAGTCCGACCGCGAAGTCATGGCCTTCTGCCAGAGCTTCATGACCGAGCTGTATCGCCACATCGGCGCGGACACAGACGTCCCTGCCGGCGATATCGGTGTCGGCGCCCGTGAGATCGGCTTCCTCTATGGCCAGTACAAGAGGATCACCGCCCTCTATGAAGGCGTCCTGACCGGCAAGGGCCTCACCTACGGCGGCTCCCTCGCCAGGACCCAGGCGACCGGCTACGGCCTCGTATACCTCACGGAAGAGCTTCTCAAGTGCCACGGCTCCTCTCTCGCAGGCAAGACCGTCGCCGTCTCCGGTGCCGGCAACGTCGCGATCTACGCCATTGAGAAGGCCCAGCAGCTCGGCGCGAAGGTCGTCACCTGCTCCGATTCCACCGGCTGGATCTATGATCCCGAGGGCATCGATGTCGAGCTTCTGAAGGACATCAAGGAAGTCCGCCGCGCCCGTCTCACCGAGTACAAGGCTGCGAAGCCCTCTGCGGAGTATCACGAGGGCAGAGGCGTGTGGTCCATCAAGGTGGACGTCGCTCTTCCCTGCGCGACCCAGAACGAGCTGCACCTCGAGGATGCCAAGACCCTAGTCGCGAACGGTGTCTGCGCGGTGTGCGAAGGCGCGAACATGCCCACCACTTATGAGGCGACCCAGTACCTTAAGCAGCAGGGCGTGCTCTTCGTCCCCGGCAAGGCTTCCAACGCCGGCGGCGTCGCCACTTCCGCTCTGGAGATGAGCCAGAACTCCGAGAGACTTTCCTGGACCTTCGAGGAGGTCGACGCGAAGCTCAAGGACATCATGGTCAACATCTACCACGCCATCGATGACGCTTCCAAGAAGTTCGGCATGGAAGGCGACTACGTGGCAGGCGCGAACATCGCGGGCTTCCTGAAGGTCTGCACCGCCATGGAAGCGCAGGGCATCGTCTGATCCCGCTGACATCTGCATAATCATACAATAAAACAGGAGACCGCTGCCGGGGCGCATTCCCCGGCGGCGGCCTTTTCTTCTTCCCGCGCATCCGTCTTCTGTTTCCGCTGGCTATTTCTCCCTTTTTTCTTTATAATAGGGAAAAGCCGGCGCCATAACAGCCGGCCGCCTGAAAGGAGCTGCCAATTTGCAGACATATGAACTGATCGCCCCCTGCCACTTCGGCATGGAGAGCGTATTGAAGAAAGAGATCTACGACCTCGGCTACGAGATCACAGAGGTGTCGGACGGCCGCGTGTCCTTCGAGGGAGACGAGGAGGCTGTCGCGCGCGCCAATATCGGCCTGCGGACCGCTGAGCGGGTCCTGCTGAAGGCAGGGTCCTTCCACGCGGAGACCTACGAGGAGCTGTTTCAGGGGACGCGCGCCATCCCCTGGGAGGAATTCCTCCCCGCAGACGCGCGTTTCTGGGTCACCAAGGCCGCCAGCGTCAAGAGCCGCCTCTTCTCCCCTTCCGACATCCAGTCGGTCATGAAGAAGGCCATGGTGGAGCGGATGCGCACCGGCTGGCGCAGAGACGAGTTCCCGGAGACCGGCAATGATTACCCTCTCCGGGTCTTCCTGATGAAGGACCAGGTCACCTGCGCGCTCGACACGACCGGCGAATCTCTCCACAAGCGCGGCTACCGCAAGATGAAGGTCGCCGCCCCGATCGCGGAGAACCTGGCCGCCGGGCTCCTGATGCTGACCCCCTGGAGGCCCGGGCGCATCCTGGTCGATCCTTTCTGCGGCAGCGGCACGTTCCCCATCGAAGCGGCGCTCATGGCCGCCGGGATCGCTCCGGGACTCTACCGGAACTTCACCGCCGAGCAGTGGACGCATCTCCTGCCGGCGCAGGTCTGGAAGGACGCCTCCGACGAGGCCCGCGAGATGATCGATCTGCACGTGGATACGGACCTGCAGGGCTATGACATCGATCCCGCGGCGATCGCCGCCGCAAGGGAGAATGCCCGCCTTGCCGGCGTCGACAAGCTGATCCACTTCCAGGTGCGGCCGGTCTCCCGGCTCTCCCACCCGAAGAAATACGGCTTCATCGTCACCAACCCGCCTTACGGCGAGCGCCTCTCCGCGGACGACCTGGCGGCCGTGCGCACCCTCTACCGCCAGCTGGGAGACGCCGTGCGCAGCCTGGACGACTGGTCCCTCTATGTGATCAGCTCCTTCGAGGACTGCGAGGAGGCCCTGGGGATGAAAGCCTCCAAAAACCGCAAGATCTACAACGGCATGCTGAAGACCTATTTCTATCAGTTCCCGGGCGCCAAGCCTCCGAAGAGAAAGGACAAGAGAGACTGACATGACAGCGAAGCACACCATCATCTTTGCGACCGGTAACCGGGATAAGATCCGCGAGATCCGCGAGATCATCGACGACGACACGCTGGAGGTCCTCTCCATGAAGGAGGCAGGCGTAGCGACTGACCCCGAGGAGACCGGCACCACCTTCGAGGAGAACGCCCTGATCAAGGCGCAGTCCGTGTATGAGGAGATCCAGAGACAGGCTGCGGCCGGCAAGTTCCTGCTGCCCGTGGAGGAGATCACCGTCATGTCCGACGATTCCGGCCTCTGCGTCGACGCGCTGGACGGCGCCCCCGGCATCCTCAGCGCCCGCTACATGGGCCGTGACACCGACTACCGCCTGAAGATGGAGCACATCATGGACCTCCTCAAGGACGTGCACGGAGAGGCCCGCAGCGCCCGTTTCGTCGCGGCGGTCGCTTCGGTCTACGCGGACGGTACCTCCCGCGTCGTCCGCGGCACCATGGAGGGCCGCATCGGCTACGCCATCTCCGGCGAGCATGGCTTCGGCTATGATCCCTTCTTCTATCTCCCGGAATACGGGATGACGAGCGCGGACATCTCCCCCGAAGAGAAGAACCGCATCAGCCATCGCGGAAAGGCCCTCCGCAGCGCCCTGCAGCTCCTGCAGGCACGGCGAGGCCGCTGAGATCATTGGCATAAAAATAAGAGGCAGGGCCGTGCGCTCTGCCTCTTGTTCTTCATGCGGCTAACAGGACTCGAACCTGCACCCTCGCGGAATGGAACCTAAATCCATCGTGTCTGCCAGTTCCACCATAGCCGCAGTTACAAAAAGATGAAAGGTCCCCCGCACGGTCCTCCGTATGCAGAATGTCCCTTTCATCGCAAGCTGGGCCAGTTGGACTCGAACCAACGAATGCAGCAGTCAAAGTGCTGT
>DFIR01000002.1 GCA_002372815.1 Lachnospiraceae bacterium UBA3692 | reverse complement strand
GCCGGCCTGAACTACGCCATGAGCCTGCTCGCTGTGACCGAGGCGCATGACGCCGGCTATGCCGAGAACATGTACCTCGACTCCAAGAGCCGCACCTACGTCGAGGAGACCGGCGGCGCGAACATCCTGTTCGTGGACGAGGACGGCAACCTGGTCGTCCCGAAGTCGAACAGCATCCTGCCTTCCATCACCCGCCGCAGCATCGTGCAGGTGGCGAAGGATTACCTCGGCCTCAAGGTCACCGAGCGCGAGGTCCTGCTGAGCGAAGTCGGGAACTTCAAGGAGTGCGGCCTCTGCGGCACCGCGGCGGTCATCTCCCCGGTCGGCAAGATCAATGACCACGGCAAGGAGATCTGCTTCTCCAGCGGCATGGAGAAGATGGGTCCGGTCATGCAGAAGCTGTACGACACCCTGACCGGCATCCAGATGGGCCACATCGAGGCGCCCGAAGGCTGGATCTGCGTCGTGGAGTGACGGATATTGCGCCGTACCGCGCAGTGTGCTTATAATAGAAGATGTCCCTGCTGCGGACGGCTCCGCGGCAGGGGCTTTTGATAAAACTAACTTACAAAGAGGTAAGCCGAATGAGTGAAACAGGGAAGAACACGCAGATGATGCTGGGCAACGCCGCCATCGCGCGCGGCGCCTGGGAGGCCGGCGTGAAGGTCGTCTCCTCCTATCCGGGAACCCCCAGCACCGAGATCAGTGAAGAAGTCGTAAAATATGACGAAGTCTACGCCGAGTGGGCCCCCAACGAGAAGGTAGCTTCGGAAGTGGCGATCGGCGCGGCCATCAGCGGCGTGCGCGCCATGACCTGCATGAAGATGGTCGGCCTCAACGTGGCCTCCGACCCGCTGTACTCCATCTCTTACGCGGGCGTCAACGGCGGTCTCGTCTTCGTCGTCGCCGACGATCCGGGCCTCTACAGCTCCCAGAACGAGCAGGATACCAGACGCGTCGCGCGTGCGGCGGTCGTGCCCTGCATCGAGCCCTCGGATTCCCAGGAAGCCAAGGAATTCGTCCGTCTCGCCTATGAAGTGTCCGAGCAGTTCGACCGCCCGGTGATCTACCGCACGACGACCAGGCTCGCCCACTCCCAGTGCGACGTGGAGCTCTGCGACCGCGTGGAGCCGGAGGACAGGCCTTACGAGCGCAACATCCAGAAGAACGTCATGATGCCCGCCATGGCGCAGAAGCGCCACATCGTCGTGGAGCAGAAGATGAACGAACTCGCCGAGTGGGCGAACGACTGTCCCCTGAACCGCGTCGAGCCCGGCACCATGGTGCTGAACGGGAAGAAGATCGGTTTTATCACCGGCGGCATCCCCTATCAGTACGTGAAGGAAGCATGTCCCGACGCGGCCGTGCTCAAGCTCGGCATGTGCAACCCGCTGCCGCGCCGCCTGATCGAGGACTTCGCGAAGACCGTGGACGAGCTCTACATCTTTGAGGAGCTCGAGCCCGTGATCGAGGAACAGGTCCGCGCGTGGGGCATCCCCTGCATCGGCAAGGACCGCTTCACCATCCAGGGCGAGTACAGCGCCAACATGCTCCGCGAGAAGGTGCTCGGACAGGATCTGCACCTGAAGGCAGCGGCCCAGGTCCCGCCGAGACCGCCGATCCTCTGCCCCGGCTGCCCGCACAGGGCGACTTTCTCGGTGATCTCCAAGCTCCGCCTGCACGCAGCCGGCGACATCGGATGCTACACCCTCGGCGCTCTTGCACCCCTGAACGCGGTCGACACCACGATCTGCATGGGCTCCAGCATCAGCTCCCTGCACGGCATGGAGAAAGCAAAAGGACATGATTACGTGAAGAACTGGGTCGCGGTCATCGGCGATTCCACCTTCATGCACACGGGCATCAACTCCCTCATCAACATGTTCTACAACCAGTCCCACGCGACGGTGGTCATCCTTGACAACCGCACCACGGGCATGACCGGCCACCAGGATCACCCCGCCACCGGCAAGACGCTGAAGGGCGAGATCGTCCCCGCCGTCAACTTCCCGCAGCTGATCCGCGGCATCGGCATCGAGAACGTCCAGGAAGTGGACGCCTTCGACGTCGAGAAGCTGACCAAGGTCCTGAAGGAGGAGACCCAGAAGGACGAGCTCTCCGTGATCATCGCCGTGGCACCCTGCGCCCTGCTCAAGGGACAGACCCATCCCTACAAAGTGGAGCCTGTTCCGGAGAAATGCGTGAAATGCGGCGCCTGCCTGCGCATCGGATGCCCCGCCCTCACCAAGGCGGAGGACGGATCGATCATGATCGACCGTACGATGTGCAACGGCTGCGGCCTCTGCATGAGCCAGTGCCGTTTCAGCGCGCTTGAACGGGTGAAAGCCTGAGAAAGGAGGGACGGCAATGACCAAGAGTATCATGATCGTAGGCGTCGGCGGACAGGGAACCCTTCTGACGAGCCGCATTCTCGGCGGCGTCATGGAGAACGCCGGCTATAAAGTAAAGGTTTCGGAAGTCCACGGCATGGCCCAGCGCGGCGGCAGCGTCGTGACCTTCGTGCGCTACGGCGACACGGTGGCGGAGCCCATCGTGGAAGAGGGCCAGGCGGACGTTTTGATCGCTTTCGAGCGTCTCGAGGCCATGCGCTACGCGCACTTCCTCAAGGCGGACGGCGTCCTGATCGTCAACGACTGGCGCATCGACCCCATCGGCGTCGTGACCGGCGCCATGAAGTATCCGGAGCACATCATCGAGGACCTGGAGCAGCAGTACCAGGTCTACCGCGTGGACGCCATGCACGAAGCCTTGAAGCTCGGCAACTCCCGCGTCTTCAACAACATCGTGCTCGGCCTCGCCGCCAGGCACATGGACTTCACCCGCGAGGAATGGCTCAAAGTCATCGCGGAGAAGGTTCCCCCGAAGACCGTCGAGATCAATACGAAGGCCTTCCTGGCGGGGTATGAACAGTAAGAAATTAAAGGACAGAACATGAAATACAAGAAGCTTCCCATCGACGAGAGTTTCTATCAGGAAGAAGTGCGCTGCGGATACACCGTTTCCGCCGAGATGAAGAAGATCTGGGCCGTCGAGCTCGACCTCCTCTACCAACTGCAGCAGGTCTGCGACAAGCTGGGCATCCACTACTACGCCTCCGGCGGCACGCTCCTCGGCGCGATCCGCCACAAGGGCATGATCCCCTGGGACGACGACATCGACGTCATGATGATGCGGGACGATTACGAGACTCTCTGCGCCCATGCAGACGAGTTTGAGGATCCTTATTTCCTGCAGTTCGGAAAGAACAGTGAGGGGTACTTCCACGGCCACGCCCAGCTCCGCAACGGCAACACCACCGCCGTCGTGAAGACGGAGGCCCACCTCCACTATTCCTTCAACCAGGGCATCTTCATCGACATCTTCCCGCTCGATCACGTGATCGGCGACAAGAAGCTCCGCCGCAGGCAGGCCGTGCTGATCGACAAGTACCGCGACATCGCCAAGAAGCTCTACCGCACCACTAAGAATTACCGCCCCGAGGAGGCCTCCCGCCTCCGCAAGGCTGCCCACATGGTGACGCCCTTGATCAACCGCGTCGTCAGCTACGACCAGATGTACGCCAAGATGGAAGCAGAGGCCCAGCGCTACAACAACGTCCCCACGGACTACGTCGGCAAGCTGACCTACTCGCCTTTCAACGTGAAGCTCTACGACCTCGTCTCCGAATTCGACGAGACCCTCTACGTGGACTTCGAGATGATGAAGATCGCCGTCCCCGTCGGCTACGAGAAGCACCTCCGCCGCCAGTTCGGCAACTACATGGAATTCGTCATCGGCACCAGCGACCACGGAAGCGTCTACTTCGACCCGGACACCCCTTACGACGTCTGGCTCGACCGCTTCGAACAGGAGCACACCGCCACCGGCATCCGGACAAAGGCTGCGGGGGAGAAGTGAGATATCTATATTCGTTTATTAAGGAAAGAGCGCCGCGGGAGCGGCGCTTTTTTTGTTGTGTGATGTGTCGGGCCCTGACTGTGCCTGTCGCTTTCGCTTTGAAAACCAGATGTGCCTGGTTGGAGCGAGTGCTGGAAGTACGTACGAGAAGAGATGTAAAGCGAAAACGCACCGTCAGGCACTCGCTTTGACCTGACATATTTCCAGTTGATAGAGAAAAAGCTTCAAATCTCCGGCGCCCCCGGATACCGCCCCTGCGTCTCGGGATCCTGCGCCGCTTCCGCCCACAGTCTCTGCATATGTTCCCAGGCCTCCGGGTCTGCCTCGCGACCGTCGTAATATTTGCGGCGGTCTTCTTCTGTGATCTTCCGGAGAACGCGGCAAGGATTGCCGGCGGCGACCGTCCAGGCAGGGATGTCATGTGTGACCACGCTGCCGGCGCCGATGACGCAGCAGTCGCCGATCGTGACGCCCGGAAGGATCACGGTGTTTCCGCCGATCCACACGTTGTCCCCGATCGTGATGTCGATCCCGTACTCATAGAGCGTGTTGCGCGCGGCGGGATGCACAGGGTGCCCGGCCGTGTAGATGGAGACATTCGGGGCGATCTGCGCGTAGTTCCCGATCTGCACCTTGCCGACATCGATGATCGTGCAGTTGTAGTTGATGAAGCAATTCTTCCCGACTTCAATATTGTAACCGTAGTCACAGTAGAAGGGCGGATTGATCCAGGCCCCGTCGGATTTGCCTAGAAGTTCCTTGGCGACCTCCTGCAGTCCGGCAAAATCCGTCCGGTCCATCGTATTCAGCTTCTGCGTCAGTCTGCGGGCGCGCTTCTGCTGCTCCATGACGGCGTCGTCGGTGATGTAGAGGATCTGCGCGTCGCGGCGGGTAGGGTTGTCCATAGAATACCTCCTGAAATTGACTTATGACAGCGGCACCCCCGCTGCAAACAGAGCGCCGGCACAGAAAAAGTATACCACACAGCCCATGCAGAAAATACGACAGGAAAGAGAAAACGGATGTAACAATTTCTTAATAACTATATTGACGCGGCTGACGGAATGTGATAAATTGAGCACATAAGGAATGAAACAATTACATAAGTAACGATATAGGCACTGAAAAGAAATAAAACCATTCCTGCAGGAACAGCTTTAAAGAGTGAAGGGGAAAGGGGATTTCTGTGCCTTTACCGTACGAAAACGATTACGGAAACGGCGTGAACAAATCAGAAACGACTAAATCAGACGCCCCGAAGCGGGGCCCCGGGAGCCGACTGATCCGGGAACTGACGGCCCTGCTCCTGAAATGCGCGGTGGTCGCGGTCCTGCTGGTCATCCTGCTCGGATACGTGTTCGGCCTCATGCGCAACCTGAGCCTCAACATGCAGCCGGCCTTCCAGGATGGCGACCTGGTCCTCTACTACCGGATCGTGCAGAGCTACGCCGCGGATGAGGTGGTGGTGATCCACCATCAGGACCAGGCCATGCTCGAGCGGGTCGTCGCCGTCGCCGGCGACACCGTGGACATCACGGCGGACGGCTTGATGATCAACGGCGCCATTGTCCAGGAACCCCACGCCGCCGGGGAGACGACGCAGTTCGCGGAGGGGGTGACTTTTCCGCTGACCGTGCCGCAAGGGCAGGTCTTCGTCCTCGGGGACAACCGCGAACACGCAACCGACAGCCGCATCTTCGGCTGCATCGACATCGCCGACATCGACGGCCGCGTCATGGGCCTCTTCCGCCGGCGGAATTTCTGAGGCGGCTCAGCGCCGTCTCCACCAGACAGGTTATCGGATCGCTCCTTCGACCGGGAGCGGTTTGATGATAAAAGTAACACGATCCTTTCAAAACAGGAGGAACAAAGAAATGACAAGATTGACTAAGAAGATCCTGAGTGCGGTCCTCGCGGGCGCGATGGTCCTGACGATGGGCGTGAGTGCGTTTGCGGCGGATGGCGACAGCAAAGTTGCTGCTGATCTTTCCGCAGCAGGCATCAGCAAGACTCTGCAGGTTGCAGACGGGATTACTGGCTTCCCGAACGAGTTTACATTCTCTTTTGAAAAGAAGAGCAGTGCTACAGCTGAGACAGCGGACCACCCGACTATCGGCCCTCTGAAGATTCCTGTCGGAACACAGTCCAATGATGAGGCAACAGGCGTAAAGAAGTTCAATGAGATCTTTACAGATGACATGCTCGGCTCTGCAACAGGATTCAAACATGCCGGTGAGTATGTTTATAAGGTAACAGAAACAGCTCCCGCTGCCAGCGACCAGAATGGAAAGAAACTCGAAGTCGATGACGCTGCTTATGAAGTGCATGTGTGGGTTGGCAACAAGGCTGATGGCAGCGGTCTTGAGTATACTGCCGTGACAGTCGAAGAGATTAAGGGAGAAAGCACCGAGAAGGTAGATCCCACAATCACCAAAAATGAAAACCAGCACGATATCAGTGGCTTCAACTTCACCAACAAGTACACAGAGAAGATTGAGGACGAGAGTGGTGTTCTGACTGTAACAAAGAGCATCACCGGCAACCTGGCCGATAAGACCAAGAAGTTCTCTGTGACTGTGAAGCTTACGCTGCCCAGCACGGAAAAAGAAACGACTGATGCTGACGACGTCGCTCTTGCTACAGGTTCGGAGGGCACTCTCGTAAAAGGCGAGGATGGATATACCGTTACCGCAGCTCTTGCTGACGGCGACATGATCAAGTTCAAGTCCCTTCCTGCAGGCACGACCTTTACTGTAAGTGAGACACAGCAGAGTCCTTATAAGAGCAAAATTACCGGAGACGTGAAGACTCCGGATACTGGACTTGTTGAGGGCAACCGTACTGATATCGAGGGCAAGGCTCCTATCACTGCAGCCGGCAACACCGTCTCCATCGAGAACAACCGTGAAGACGTCATCCCCACCGGCGTCATCATCAACAACCTGCCTTACATGCTGATGGTTGCGATCGCAGTCGCGGGCGTGGCTTACATGCAGCTGAAGAAGAGAATCTGATCTGACGATCTGATCGCTGGTTACAGGATCCGGATATCGGCCCCCTGTTTCTGAAAGGATCGGAGGTGCTGTGCGGGAGGGAAACTTTCCGCACAGCACTGAAGAGTATTCGCCGGAATGGTCGTAACGGCGGACCGGGCAGAACACTTGAGAGACGCAGAGCGCCTGAAAGACAGAGAATACGGATCTTAAACGATTTGACGAGCGTATGACAGAGAAGAAGACGACATCGGAATCACCCGCGGAGCAGGCGGCCCTCAAGGCCGTCCGGTGGATCGACCGGGTGACGGATCTGATGATCCAGATCGTGCTGGTCGCGGTGCTGGTGTTCGGGGTGTACTCGCTGTGGGATTCGCAGCAGGTGTACCAGGCAGCAGATGCGGCGAATTATACGGCGTTCCGGCCTACGGAGGAGGACCCGGTCAGCTTCGAGGAGCTGCGGGCGAAGAATCCGGAAGTTTTTGCGTGGCTGACGGTGAATGATACGCCGATCGACTATCCGATGACGCAGGCTTCCAACAACGACAAGTATATCAACACGAACGCGGAAGGGCAGTACACGCTGTCCGGAGCGATCTTTCTGGACTATCGGAACAGTCCGGACTTTGACGATTTTAACAGCATCATCTACGGACACCATATGGAGAAGAAGATGATGTTCGGGTCGCTGAGTGACTTTGCCGACAGGGCGTATTTCGAGACGCATCCTTACGGCAATCTGTACTACGGCGGCAGGGATCACGGACTGGAATTCTTCGCGCTGATCCTGACGGACGCGTACGACGAGCAGTTGTTCACGCCGGCCGTGAAGGGCGAAGAAGGGAGAGCAGCCCTGCTCGATGCGATCCGCACCAAAGCGATGTTCAGGCGGGACATTCCCGTCACGACAGAGGACCAGATCGTCCTGCTGTCGACCTGCACCAGCACGATCACCAACGGGCGGTACATGCTGGTCGGGAAGATCAGCGAGGAACTGCACCCGCAGATCGTACGGGAGCCGAAGCCGGTCGTCCGGCTCGGGACCGGGATCGAGAAGCAGATCGGACGTATCACCGCGCTGCCGGTCTGGGTATGGTGCATCCTGCTGCTCCTGCTCATCGCACTGACCGCTTATATCGACAGGTCTGTGAAAAAGTAATCTCATCCAAGAAGAAACCGGCGCCGAAGCGTCACCGGTTTCCCCGGCTGCCAGGCAGTCGGAAGACTACGCTTCGGATTGGACAGAGTCATGAAACGTACAACGTACGCGAAAGTGCTGAGTATGCTGTGCATGGCCGTACTTCTGCTGTTCTCCGTGCCGCTCACGGACACGGTGCAGGCGCAGGATTACGAGCCTCTCGAAGTGCAGCTGCAGTACACTCACAGGTACACCACGAACGACGGATCGGAGGACAGTCTGTTCCACTATCTGGTCGTTCCGGAAGATGGCGCCCCGCTTCCTGCGGAGACGGATGGGGACGGCGTTTTCTCTTACGAAGGTGTGACCGGGTCGGGGGAGAAGAGCGGCGACAAGACGGTATATCTGAATACCGACGTGCTCACGTTCACCTTCACGAAGCCCGGCGTGTATTCGTATGCGCTCAGCGCCGATCTGGATAAAGACAGCACGAAGGAGAATGTCGAGCGCTATACCTTCGAGAAGCGCACCTTCAACATTCACTTTTATATTGTAAATGCGGCAGACGGCGGCATGCGCCTCGAGATGCTTACGGCGGAGGATGACCAGGACGTCAAGCCCAACGAAGTGATCCTGGATCCCTCTTACGAGGGCCCGGTCGAGACCACGACCGAATCCACGACCGTCGCCACCACCGAAGGAAGCAAGAAGACCACGAAGTCGTCCCGTCGTCCGAAGACTTACGACCCGAACGACGCGCTGCCCTACATCCTCATGATGCTCGGCGCAGCCGCAGCGGGAACCGTCATTTATGTCAACAGAAGGAAGAAAGGAAGTGAGGACGATGCGTAAAATGAATCGCAACAATCGCACATCGGATCGTCTCCACCGCATCCTGGCCGGCCTTCTGGCGATGATGATGGTGCTCGGCCTGGTGATCGGCTCCGGCAGCGCTGTGCCTGTGCGCGCGGCGGAGGCGGAGACGGAGAACGTTGAGGCTGCGAAGCCGGCGGAGAAAGAGGCACCTGCCGAGAAGGAGGCGCCCGCGAAGGAAGAGAAGGCGGCTCCGGAGGAGAAGGAAGAGAAGGCCGAGGTTCCTGCGGCGGAGGCTGTGGAAAAGCCTGCTGAGGAGAAAGAAGCTGAAGAGACGGAGCCTACTGGCGAAGAAGCCTTGGCAGAATCTGCTGCATCGAACACAGAGGGAGATAAGGAATCTGCAAATGAAGCGCAGGAGGAGGCTGCATCTGAAGCTGAAGGATCCATTGAGGATAATGATGCTGAAGGAACCGAAGCGGACTTAGAAGCAGAAGAGACGGAAAATGCAGAGGATGCAGAGACATCTCTGTTTGAGAGACTCATGGCGGCAAAATCTGCGGATGAGTACAAAGGGATCCTTGGTGAGTATTCTGTAGAGGAACTGGAAGCCTATGAATCGGAGCTAACCGAAGAACAAAGCGCTTCTCTGCTGCAGAAGATGAGAACGATTGGCATGATTCCTGGAATCAGTAAATTCCATGGAAATACACATGCCGGTCCGATTTTGTGGCCTTCCGAACTTCTTGTCCCTGCAGTGCCGAAAAGAAATGCAAAAAAGCTTCTGATGAAGAATACCCGTGGCGGCGGGAACGGCGTTGTAGTCGGTAAAAAAGCAGAAAAGACAGGTGATGATGAGTATACGATCACTCTGGAAGTCTATACGACCGGTAAGGTCACGGTCGTGACTGAGCCGCAGCCGGCGGATATTGTCTTGGTGTTGGATACTTCCGGGTCCATGAGTGACAGAATTGTTGTAGGTAATAAAAACGATTTGAGCGAGTTGGATACACTATATGGTGCTGGTGAGGGGATTTATAGCATTAGGTATCCCATTACTGGAAATCATCCCATGCGGTATAGAAATGGGAAATGGCAATACCGGTATGTAGTGTGGAAAGATGTAGAAGATTCTACATTTGGTAGCAGCGTCAGTATTTCTAAAATAAATGCCTTAAAAATCGCAGCTCAAAGATTTGTTGACGAAGTAAGGCAGAAAGCTCAGGAAGATGGCGTCGAACATCGTATTTCTGTGGTAAGCTTCGCAGATGATGGTTTTACAGAACTGGGCCTGACCAGCGTCACTTCCAGCGAAACGTCGATCAAGAACGCCATAAAGGGATTAGGGGCAGACGGCGCAACTGCGATCGATAAAGGCATGGATCGAGCAAAAGAGGTGCTGGACGGAATCCCGGAAAGCCGCAAGAGCGGTAAAGTCGTGATCATGTTCACGGACGGTGAACCTACCCATCACAGCAATTTCGAGAATAATGTTGCTAATTCCGCCATCGACAAGAGCCATAGCATGAAGCAGGACGATGTCACCGTATACTCTGTTGGTGTTTACGAGGGAACGCCCTCCCAGCAAATCCGCACTTTCATGGATTTCTTCTCCTCCAACTACAAGAATGCCACCAGCATGACAAACGGAGGATCCAGGACGGGCAGTGACTATTTCCTCACAGCCAGCAACGCTGCGGAGATCACGGAAATCTTCAAGAGCATTGCCAGTGCGATCCAGACACCTACGATCAGCCTTACGGAAGAGACGACGATCAAGGATATCGTGACCCCGCAGTTCACGCTGCCTGAGAATACCAGTGAGATCAACATCTATACGGATGAGTCCACAGGTGGGGAGGATTTTGCAAACAACAGACAGCCGGCATCCGGTGTCGATCTTGCTATTAATGGGGCTACGCTGACGGTCAAAGGGTTTGACTTCAATGAAAACTTCGTTTCCGAGACTGCCAAAGACGGAGCCAATGATTACGGCAGGAAACTGATCATCGAGTTTATCGTGAAGCTGGATCCGGACTATCTCGGCGGGACCGGTCTTGCGACCAACGGCCCTGAATCGGGCGTTGTTGATCCGGACGGGAATACTGTAGCTACTTTTGATGTTCCTCATGTAGATGTTCTTCTGAAGAAGATCGAGCCGGTAGGTGCTGAGTGGAATGTCTATGCGTCTACGGAAGACCAGCTGGCTGATATGTTTAAGACACTGGAGTTCACGATCAATAACGGACAGCCGGTCAATTATGACAATATCTTCGATGGCGTCAACAATGCGGGCGCAGATGTTGAGTTTGACATTAAGGACAGCAGTGGCAATGTCGTTTATACCTATATTATCGAAGCAGGCAAAACGGCAGGAAGCTGGCAGAATGGTAAATTGCCGAAACTGACAGATCAGGAGTATACGGTCACATGTACTGTGATGGATCACAATAATGTCAATAATAAAGTGACATCAGAGGCCACCATCAGTATCAATGTATTTGACCCGATCCTCACATATGATGATAAGAACGTCTATTACATGGGCGATCAGATCAACGTGAACAGCATTACCCCTTCTGTCGAATGGAAGCATGGAAACACGAAGGACACGGATCCCGGCGTCACGATGGATACCGAAAAGCCTAAACTGACTTACACCTATACCGGCGTGAGCGGTGACAAAGTCGACCAGACAGATGACTACACTGTTACAGTGACAAAGGTAGGAGTCAAGGACACGGACAAAGACCTGACCTCACAGACAACTTTCCTTCGCAACTGCACCAAGGAATCCATGAACTGTGCTGCTGCAACTGCCGCCGAGGCCTTCAAGATCCACGTGTATACCCCTTCCCTGGATTTCGCGGACATGGAGAAGTACTACGGGGAGAGCATTTCTTTTACTGCACCGACGCCTGACTGGGGCGATACCGGCGTGACGATGGCCAACACCGCCCCTACACTTAAGGTAGACCTGACACCGGAGACCGGCAAGGTCAATGAGCAGGGCTATGTGGCTACGACCGATGATGACTTCAACGTGAAGGCTGTTGTAACGGTAAAGGTTGGCGACGAAGACATCGGCATCACAGATGCACTGATTGCAGCGGAAGCTATGACCAGGACCTGTGAAGTAGAAGATGCAGACTGTGGAGATGAACTGGAAGTTACGACTGACTGCGCTTTCGTCGTCCACGTCAAGACCGTCACCCTGGACGTCACGAAGCAGATCGAGGGGGCTTTTGCCGACAAGACGGCGAAGTACAGCTTCACAGTCACCGTGACACCCGCTGAGGCGAGCGGACTGCAGCCAGTGACGAAGACACAGGAACTCGGCGACGGCGATAAGCTGGAGATGGACAAGCTCCCGAAGGGTGCTTCCGTCACTGTCACAGAAGCGGCTGTCCCGGAGAACTACACTGTTACAGCAAAGCTGAACGACCAGGATGCCACTGTTTCCGGCAGCACCGACAAGACCGTTACCGGGACTCTGACAGCCGACGAGAACCACGTTGTCGTCACCAACAAACTCGAATCCATCCCGATTACCGGCGTCGACGTTCCGGTCATTTACCTGGAACTCCTGATGGTCGGCAGCGCAGCCCTCGGGATCGCGCTGGTCGCGTATGCGGCGAGACGGAAGAGAGAAGTCCGCAGCCGCTGAGTATTGAATCAGCAGCATTCACACAAGAACAGACAGCCGGGGCACCGTGGAGGTGCTCCGGCTGCTTTGTGGTGCGCCCAGCGGCGCACG
>DFIR01000017.1 GCA_002372815.1 Lachnospiraceae bacterium UBA3692 | reverse complement strand
TCGGCTTCGCGCCGCCCTTGAAGTAAGGACCCACGGGCGTCACGAAGATGCGGAACATATACTCTTCCGCGGGCTTCACGCCGATGACCGGGCTGATGCCGAACGTATAGGGACGGATATAGAGGGAAGCGCCGGTGCCGAAAGGAGGTACCCATGCCGCATTGGCTCTGACGGTCTGCTTCACAGCATCAATGAAGCGGTCCTCGGGGAAGACCGGGATCTCCAGACGCCTTGCGCTCTCCGCCATGCGGGAAGCGTTCAGGTCGGGGCGGAAGCACACGATGTGCCCGTCTTCCGTCGTATATGCCTTCAGGCCTTCAAAAACGGACTGCGAATACTGCAGGACGCCGGCATCCTCACTCATCACGATCTTGTCATCGCTGATCAGGGCACCTTCATCCCATGCGCCGTCCTTATACCAGGACACATAGCGCTTGTCAGTCACCATGTACGCAAATCCGAGATTGCTCCAGTCAATGTCTTTCTTCTGCATGTTCTTGCTCCCTTCCACACCTACTTGCGGGCGCTGTCTTTACAAAATTCAAAGTGTATTATAGCACCGTATCGCGATTCTGTGCACCTATATTTGATTTATTTTTGTAAAGCGTTGAAGGGATGCAGGGATTTATGCCGGGCAATGCTCCAGCTCAGGGGACTGCAGAGCACTGCTCGGTCAGATCTCGGTCGGGCCGTCGCCGATGCCGAGGCGGTAGAAAGTGGCCGGGTAGCCGACCTTCTCGCGGTAGACGCGGTCGAGGGTCTCCACGAAGGTGTCGACGGCCTCATCCTTCACGATGCTCACGGTGCAGCCGCCGAAGCCGCCGCCGGTGATCCGGCTGCCGAGGACGCCGGGGATCTTCCAGGCCTCTTCCGTCAGGATATCCGCCTCCGGGCAGGAGGTCTCGTAGTCGTCGCGGAGAGAGACGTGGGAGGCATTCATCAGGCGGCCGAACTCCTCGATGTCGCCTCTCCGAAGCGCCGCCACCGCCTCGATGGTGCGCCGGTTCTCATAGACGGCGTGCCGGGCCCTGCGCAGGCAGACGGGATCCGTGATCAGGTCCTTGTGCGCCTCAAACTCTTCCTCCGTCAGGTCGCCGAGCGTCTTCACAGGCAGTTCCTTCTGCAGGTCCGCAAGGGCCGCCGCGCACTGTTCGCGCCGCAGGTTGTACTCGGAATCGACGAGGCTGTGCTTGCGGTTCGTGTTGACGATCATCAGCTTCATGCCTTCGAGATGCACAGGCGCGTAGGCATATTCCATCGTGTTGGTGTCGAGGAAGATGGCGTTGCCGGCCTTGCCCATCGCGGACGCGAACTGGTCCATGATGCCGCACTTCATGCCGTTGTATTCATTCTCCGCCAGCTGCCCGAGCAGCGCAATGTCAACGTTCGTCACCTTGTCCCAGCCGTAGAGGGCGCGGAGCGCCGTCCCGGTCACGACTTCCAGCGCGGCCGAGCTCGAGAGCCCCGAACCGTTCGGGATATCGCCGTAGATGGCCATGTCGAAGCCGACGTCCGGCTCGCAGCCGTGCGTGCCGAAGGCCCACACGACACCCGCGGGATAGTTGGTCCAGCCCGACCGGCTCTGCGGCACCAGCGCGTCCAGGGAGGTCGTCACCGTCCCTGCCTGCGGGAAATTCACGGAATAGAACCGCATCACGCGGTCCTCTCTCTTCCGCACCGCCGCAAAACATCCGATATCCAGCGCGCACGGAAAAACATGCCCGCCATTATAGTCCGTATGCTCACCGATCAGATTCACACGCCCGGGCGCGAAGAAGCATCTCACGCCCTCCGTATCTCCAAAGGCCTGTGCAAAGCCTTCCAGTACCAGTTTCTTTCCGTTCGGATCCATCCTGTTTTCTCTCCTGTTATTAATAAATATCCGTGTACGCAAGTGAATGCCTGCTGTGGCAGCCGTCTTCCCGGAATCTCAGGGATCCAGCAGCGCCGCGATGCCGACCAGTCCGGGTCCTGTATTGATCGCCATGGTCGCCGTGATCTGCTTGACGAAGAGGATCTCCTTGCTCGTGAGCTGGGTATCGACCAGTTTTCTCATAAGCGCTGCCTCTTCCGCCGCCTGGCCGTGGCCGACGATGATCCAGCAGTGATGCCCCTCGCAGAACTTCATCATCTCCGAGAGGAGCTTCTTCTTGCCCTGCTTCTCTCCGCGGATCATGGCAACGGTGTAGTAGATGCCGTCCGGGTTGCAGGAAATGATCGGCTTCAGGCGCAGCATCTCGCCCACGACGGACGAGACGAGCCCGATCCTGCCGCCGCGCTTCAGATACTTCAGCGTGTCCATGTAGAACATGACCTTGCAGTCGTAGATCTTGTTCACCATGCCGGCCTTGACGTCCTCGAAGCTCCAGCCCTTCTCGAGCTTGGAAGCGGCCCAGATCGCCCACATGCCGGAGGCCACGGAGATGTTCTTCGTGTCGAAGACGAAGATCTCCAGGTCGTCCTGCTGCGACGCCGCCAGGCGGATCGTGTTGAACGTGCCGGAAAGACCGCTGGAAATGCAGACGGCGATCACCTTCTCATAGCCGGCCTCATGGATCCTGTCCAGCATATCCTGCACCTCCGCGAGCGAAGGCGTGGAAGTATTCGGAAACTCCTCCGGAAAACGGCGGTACACCATTTCCGGGTCGATGTCGACACCGTCCTCGTAATCCTTCTCCGGGTACATGACGCGGAGCGGAAGGACCCAGATTCCATGCTGCTGCGCCACACTCCTCGGAATATCGCATCCGGAGTCCGTGAGAACAGCCACTTTCTGTTCGTTCATATGGATACCTCCTTCCCTTTTCTTCTTTCTAGTATATCGGCGCGCGGAGGTTATGACAAGGGAAGGACGTTGCATATACAGGCAGTTTTGTCACTGCTCACGCACTTGATCAGCACGGAATGCGCGTGTGTATCTTCTATTTGTTTTTCCGGAAAAATAGCGTATACTGTCTACGATTCTCAAGTAAAAAGAAAGAGACAGGAAGGACCTTTTATGATCTCCACAGATACTTTGCATTTCAGCCGTTTTGACTATGATACCTCCGATACCTCCGACCTCGCCTGCGGCGTGACCGTGCGGCTGCGCAAAGGGGCCGGGCGGGAGCTCAAGCGCGGCGGGCTCTGGATCTACGACAACGAACTCGATCCGGCTTCCCTGCCCTCGGAGGACGACGCTTCCTTCACGAACGGCAGCATCGTCCGGGTGGAGGATTTCGACGGATGGTTCCTCGGCTGCGGCTTCCTCAATATGCGCTCCACGATCCGGATCCGGATGCTGACGCGGCACGGAGACGGGCCTGTCTCCTGCGCGCTCCTCGCGCAGAGGGTGCGGGACGCCTGGGCGTACCGCCGCAGCGTGATCGACACCTCCAGCTGCCGCGTGATCTTCGGGGAGGCGGACCTGCTTCCCGGCATCACGATCGACAAATACGAGCACTATCTGGTCGTCGAGTCCCTTGCGCTCGGCATCGACCTGCTGAAGGGCGTGATCCTGACGGCACTCATCGAGGCCCTGCAGGACGACGGCATCATCGTGCAGGGCATCTTCGAGCGCAGCGACGCCAAGGTGCGGGAGAAGGAGGGCCTTCCCCGCGTCAAGGGCTTCCTGGGCCATCCTTTTGACACGAACATTTCGATCACGGAGAACGGCGTGCGCTACATCGTCGACGTGGAAAACGGGCAGAAGACCGGCTTCTTCCTCGACCAGAAGGAGAACCGGCGGGCGATCCACCGGATCTGCCAGGGCGCGCGCGTGCTGGACTGCTTCACCCATACCGGATCCTTCGCGCTCAACGCGGCGCTGGCGGGCGCTTCAGAAGTGACCGCTGTCGACGCCTCCGACCTCGCGGTCGAACAGGCGCAGAAGAACGCCGCCCTCAACGGACTGGAGGACCGCGTGCACTTCCTGTGCCGGGACGTCTTCGAACTCCTGCCGGAACTTGCCCAGCAGGGGGAACAGTATGACGTCGTGATCCTCGATCCCCCGGCCTTCACCAAATCCCGCAACAGCATCAAGGCCGCTGCCCGCGGCTACAAAGAGATCAACCTCCGCGGCATGAAGCTCGTGCGCAGAGGCGGCTTCCTCGTGACCTGCTCCTGCTCCCACTTCATGGACGACCTGCTCCTCGAGCAGGTGATCGCCGAGGCTGCCCGTGACGCCCACGTCCGCCTCCGCCTCGTCGAGAAGCGCGCCCAGGCCCCGGACCACCCGGTCCTCGTCGGCGCCGGCACTTCCCACTACCTCAAGTTCTACATCTACCAGGTGCTGTGAACTCTAGCGCGCAGGGGACGGTTCCAATGTCATTTAGATAAGCGACACGTTGCGGAATCCAGTTGAAAAAGGATCGATTCGGTTCTCTCAGCGTAGTTTTCGCTTTTCAATAGGAATTGTTTAAACGAAAGCGAGTTCCGGACGTGCGGTTTCACTTTGAAAGTAATTCCGGATATGAGAAAGCGAGTGTTTATATAACTAACTCGCTTTCCTTTCTTAAGTCTTCTCTCAAAAGCGAATTTTCAGTGCTCGGAACTCTCTATACTTTTTTATTGAAA
>DFIR01000071.1:29877-54166 GCA_002372815.1 Lachnospiraceae bacterium UBA3692 | reverse complement strand
CCTGCCGGTTGATATCGCCGCCATGGAGAATGGCATCGCAGCCTTCCAGCGCCTGCAGCGTCTCCGGCCGCAGGAGTCCGTGTGTATCTGAGAGCAGACCGATCTTCTTCATATTTGCTGTGCCTTCGCCTTTACTGCGCCTTCGCCTCTCCCTTCTCCTTCATGGCCTTGGAGTTCACCATGATGCGGAGGTGGGAGCCCTCTCCGCACTTGCCCTTCTCATCATGCACTTCGATGTCGAACCACATCTTCCGGCGTTCAATGCTGCGGAGCGTCGCCGTCGCAGTCACTTTCATGCCGACCGGCGTCGGCGCCAGGTGGCGGCAGTGGATCTCCGCGCCGACAGTGGTCTGGCCCTCTTCCAGATACGCCTTGGCAAGTTCCAGGGCGCTGTCCTCCATCAGGGCCACCATGTTGGGCGTGGAGAGAATCTTCGATCCGGCGCTGCCGATCCTCTTGGCCGTCATGTCATCCGTCACTTCCCATGTCAGCGAGTACTGTGTGGGTCTCTCATTGTTCATTCTGTCCCCTCCATCTGTGTGCCAGCGGTTGATGTATACAGTCAGTATATCGCAAACAAGCTCTTCCGAACAGGACCAAAGACGGGCGGCACTAAGAGTATGTGTGACATACTCCCACCACTTTCGCTTTCGCTAAGAAGTGGGGGCTTCCTGTTCGACAGCCCTGCGGGCTGAGCATACACAGGCTATCCCCGCGTGCCCCGCGGTTCTTCTTGTTCCTGTCAGGTTACCGTCGTTTTTCTTTTGGTTTCTTCACGAGGCTTTCAGGAGCCTGCGGCCTTCCTCCCGGATATTCACTGCTGCGTTTATGTCACGATCCATGCAGTTTCCGCATCCGCAGTGATAGATCCGCTCATCCAGCCGCAGTTCCTTCTTTACGTTCCCACACCTGCTGCACATTTTACTCGACGGGAAAAACCGGTCTACTCTCACCAGCTCCTTCCCCTGCTCCTCCAGTTTATAACGCAGCATCGTTCGGAACATGCCAAAACTGTCATCCATTACACTCTTACCAAAATGCAGGCTCCGGCTCATTGCCCTCATATCGATGTCTTCCACGGATACCGCGTCATACCGGTCTGCGATCCTCCGGGTCAGTTTATGAAGATAGTCCCGCCTCTGGTCCCTCACCTTCTCATGGCATTTGGCGACCCTTCTCCGTTGTTTCTCATACCCCCGGCTCCCTTTCCTGCAGTGTGACAGCTTTCTCTGCTCCCGGGAGAGTTTCTCCTGCGCTTTCCGATAATACATCGGGTATCCGGCACGCTCTCCGTCCGAAAACACCGCCATCCCCCGCATGGCAAAGTCGATCCCCAGTATATCCATCTCTTCCGCACTCCTTCCGGCCGCTTGGCTTTCACGCGCCGGATATTCATACAGAAGGGATGCATAGTATCTGCCGCTCCCGTCCATGCTTATGGTAACTGACTTCAGGACATATCCTTCCGGGACCGGCCTGTGCTGTCTGATCTTCACGAAACCTGCCTTGGGCAGGCGGAGCCTTCCCTCTTCCAGACGGATAATCTCATTTACCACGTTGGTCGTATAGCTCTTCCTGCTCCTGTGTTTTGACTTGTATTTCGGATACCCTGTCTTCTTATCTTTCAAAAACCGATTATATGCCGCCTCCAGATGAAGCTGGACATTCGCGAGCGCAAGGGAATCCACCTCCTTCAGCCAGGGATAATCCTTCTTATACATCGCCGGTGTCAGGCGTCTCGTCTTTCCGGTCTTCTCGTACATCTCCCTTTTATCTGCAAGCAGCCGGTTATACACAAAGCGGCAGCAGCCGAACGTCTTATGAAAGAGCGTCTCCTGGCACTTGTCCGGGTACAGCCGGAATTTGTATGCTCTCTGCGCCTTCATTTCTCCCCCTGGGTCTCTATATACTGCCTGATCGTCTCTATGGGGGCTCCACCCGCCGTCAGCAGGCAGAAGCTCTGGCTCCAGAAGGTCTCTTCCCACAGTTTCTTCCTGATCTGCGGGAACTCCTTCTTCAACAGACGGCTCGATGCGCTCTTATATGCGTTGATGAATCTGCTGATCTCACTTTTAGGCTGGCCACGGAACATGATATGCACATGATCTGCGTCATGGTTCCATTCCTCCAGGGTCAGCCCGTAACGGGGCGCGATATAACAGAATATCTCCTTCGCGCGGTCCGATACCGCATCATCAAACACTTTTCTTCTGTACTTCACGACCAGAATAAGGTGGTAGTACAGGAGAAAGACTGAATGTGCATTATGGTCATATTTATCCATATTATCAACGTTTCCTCCAATTCGACTGAAATAGATTCCCGCTGTTGATAACAGTATAGCACAAGTCCAGAATTCGAACAAGTGTTCTTTTTTCCGTAGATGTAGGAACAGCGAATCAGAAACAACAACCTTTACAAACCTTTACAAACGCAATTCATCCCACCACCTTAGAGGATGGGGGAATTCTTGCTAAAGTATGTTAAATCCCTGTAAATGTGTACTGCAATCTGCAGTACATATTTATAAGGCGCAAAAACATACATTCATGCCCCGATGCGCCATAAGCAGATGACAAAAACGGGACGCCGCATATCAAAGAACGCGACGTCCCTAAAATAGCCTGAATATATCTAGTTCGCTCCCCTTCTTCGATTTAACTCCCGTTCCACTCTCCCAAGTGTCCTGAAAAAACGATGCGTAGCCACCGCCGGCCCCATGAGCAGGATCCCGAAGTATTCCAGCCGAACATATGCCACCAGGATGTGTGCGGTCCTTCGATCCCCATCCTGATGGCAATGGCCTTCAGCTCTTCCGAGATCCCGGCCATCCACACCAGTGTGTAGATGAACAGGGTCGGGATGCCCAGCAGGTAGGCCTTCCAGTACGGCATCACCTTGTGCCCCAGAACGGACTCCAGCTCCTCCTGCAGGCCCAGCCGCATGTAGACCAGAAAGAACAGGCCTGCTGTAAAGAAGTCGATCAGTCCGAGCAGGAAGCCCGGGCGGTCGGTGTGGTCATAGATTACAGGTGATTGCATATTCATACAGTGTTAAAGTCGACCCTGCCGGTATCCTTATAGAACATTAAGTTTCCGGCGGCATCTTCGAATACGGATCCCCGTCATAGCCATAGACGTAGATCGTCATTCTCTCCCACCCGTCTGTTCCATAGGTCTCGTACATCGCTACAGTCTCTCCGGTGCTGCTGTCATATTCCGGCTGGGAGAACCGATATTCCTTTGAAAGATTCCCGTGATCATCATACTCGTAGAGTTCACTCACATATTCCTCAAGAAGCGTGCCGTCCTGATTGTTTTCTGTGCGGACAGTGACTGTGAGCGGTCTTCCCTGTTCATCCCGGCTGTAGGAAGTGGTGACGGTCGCGGCACCGACGATCCTCTCTTTCCGCATAAGATTGCCGTTCTCATAGACCCAGTGCGTCTCTTCGGTGACAGAACCTGCGGCAGTTCGAACTTCCTCTGTCATGTTGCCTGCCTCATCATACGCGTATTTCCACTCCCAATCGTTATTCCCCGATCTGCTGGAATGATGCCTGTACAGAAGATTTCCGCTGCTGTCATAATCCATCGCTTCATAGTAGCCTGCAGCCGTCTCGATCACATTTCCGTCTGTCCCGTATTCTGTTGTCTCGACATGCAGCCCGTCATCACTGTAATGATATTCCGTTCTTCCGACGAACGTGCCGTATTCCTCGTCCTCTGCGCCTCCGTAACACTCCTCGACGCTGATCCTGTCCTGCTCATCATAGGTATACAGGTAGTGCCACGAATCCCGCGCATAATACTCGTGTGTCAGCAGGCCCTTCTCATTATATTCATAGGTATTCCCGCCTGCTATGTGCGCATATTGCACGCTCCCGTCCGGATAGAAATCCCCGAAGCTTCCTTCCTCATCCTCCCAGTGCTGCATCGTGCCATCCACGGCATAGGTATAAGTGCGCACATTGTACGGGGGATCATCCGGATAGGTCATCTCTTCACGGGACAGCACCCTTCCTCCCAAGTCATAGACATAGTGCGTCGTCTCGATCCCGTCGCTGTCATAGCGGATCTCATAGATCACCCTGTCTTCGGCCTCAGGATCCTCTGCTTCCTCCTGCGTCTCTTCTGCAGAACTGGCCTGACCTTCGGCGCCGTCCTGTCCTTCGGAGGCTGTCTCCTGCGCTGCGGCGTCTGTGCTGTCAGCTGCCCCCCCGTCAGAAGATCCTCCTGTGCCGCTGCCGCCGCAGGCTGCCAGTGCCTGGCAGAGAATTGCCGCTGCAATAAGTGTAACTGCCTGCTTTCTTTGCATCCTGATCCCCTCCGTTTTCCAGACCCTGCAAACGATTTGCATGTCTTGTCCCAATAGTGTTGCTTATTTCTGCTTCCTCTTCCAGAGCGCAAAGAAGTCCCGCTCCGATCACCCATGCGCCGGTGCGGTAGATGATGCTGAATAAGGGTGCTAACGCTTCCTGCTGTTTGCCGGACAGGGCAAAGATAAATGCCATGATGGAAATAAACAGCGCGATGCATATACCATCAATGATCCACAATATTCTCCTGGACATATGAGCAGCCCTTTTGCATTCTTTATACAAATCGTTATATTTCATTTTATTACATTATTGCCTTTTTTGCATTGCATCTGTAACGAAAACAGGTCCCGGCAGTCATATATTCGAAGGAGGTGATGACATGGATATAGAAAAGCTGTACCAGGAGTATTTCCTGGTCGTCTACAGATATATTCTGTCTATTTCCCATGATCCTCTGGCGGCCGAAGAGATCACACAGGAAACCTTCTTCAAGGCACTGCATAAGATCGATGATTTCCGTGGAGATTCCAAAATCAGGGTGTGGCTGTGCCAGATCGCGAAGAATACTTACTTCGACCATGTGAAACGACGTGGCAGGCTGTCCGAACTGCCGGAGGAATACGGTGAGCCGGTTCCTTCCGTAGAGGAAGCATTAATCCTTTCTGCAGATGCGAAAGAGATCCATCGGATCCTGCATGATCTGCGGGAGCCGTATAAAGAAGTTTTCTCGCTGCGGACATTCGGAGAATTGCCATTTTCTGATATCGCAGAACTGTTTGGGAAGTCGGAAAGCTGGGCTCGTGTCACATATCACCGGGCACGTATGATGATCAAGGAGGGAATGAAAAATGGCTGACATCACATGCGAAGTGATCAGGGATCTTCTGCCGCTCTACGTGGATGACGTCCTTTCGTCAGACAGCAGGGTGCTTGTCGAAGAACACCTGGAAACCTGTGAGGGCTGCACGGACTATTATCATGCGCTGAAAGAACCTGAAGGGAATGATAAGCAAATGAAAAAAGCGGATGAAACAGCAGCATTCAAAAGAATAAAGGGAACACTCAAAAAGAAGCGGTTGATCACCATTCTTGTCACCGCCGTATGTATGGCGGTTTTGGGTTTTGGATTGTTTTACGGCCTGGTCGTTCATGAGATCTATATTCCTTATGAGGAATGCGGCCTGTACGTCTCGGAGGAAGCGATTCGGACAGAGAGAGGCTTCTACAAGAGTACCGGCCTCTACTCGCCGGATGGAGAGACACTGTTCCTGTTCATGACAACGACAGCGTATACACAGATGCGAAACGACAGATCCATGGCCGGTATTCCGATCATTTCCCTGGACAAGGATGCGCGTACCTCGATCATTGAGGAGGACGACGGTACCGTCACGGAACAGGTATGCAAAGAAGTCTATTACGTTCCGGAAGCGACTGCGAAGCAGTACATGCGCGTAATGAAGTGGACAGATGAAGGCGCGACGGATGAGGAAGTACAGAAGAACCGCGACAAAGAAGTCGAGGAGCTGAAAAGCGCATCGGTCCTCGTTTGGAGTGAATCAGAATAATGATTGACGAAAGAAATCCCGGCCTGTTACTTATGTGAAAAGAAGCCGGATCCTCTCCAGCTTCCTTCAAAAAACGGAGTCGGTGGGATTCGAACCCACGAGCCGCGCTAGCGACTACCTGATTTCGAGTCAGGCCCGTTATGACCACTTCGATACGACTCCATATGAAAGTCCGCAGAGCTGTCGTGTCCTGCGGACGCATTACATTATATTCGCAAAGTACCTCTGTTGGCAAGAGGAAAATTATCAGGCTCCCGCCGCGGCGTGGCCGTGAGCTGCCGCAGAGGATATCGCCGACAGTTCCTCCGTATGCTGCTTCTCCTTCTGCAGCTCCTTTCCGAGGATGCGGAGGTAGACGGCATTCATCGCGGTGGTCGTGATGGTCCAGGTGATGGGGTACACGAGGATCAGCATCGCGGGCGTCCGGTGAAGGGGGAAGATCCACATCACGTAGATCAGGCGGACCAGGCAGGTGCCGAGCAGGGAGATCACGGCCGGGACCGTCGAGCGGTTCATGCCGCGGAGCGCGCCGCCTGTGATCTCATAGCTGCCGCAGATAAAGTGCAGCGTGATGACATACCGGATCCGGATCATGGCGAAGCGGGTCACCTCGGGATCCGTCGTGAACATTCCGACAATGGGACCGCGGAAGATGATCATCAGGGCCAGCAGGACGATGTCCAGCCCGAGACCCATGATCATGGAGATGCTCCACACTTTTCTGCAGCGGCGGATCTGGCAGGCGCCGTAGTTCTGCGCCGTGAAGGTCACGCAGGTCTGCGCGAACGCGTTCATCAGGCAGTAGGATATGTAGTCGATGTTCTGCGCTGCCGTCATGCCGGCGATGCAGGCGGCGCCGAAGCTGTTGATCGCCGACTGGATCACGACATTCGAGATGGAGAAGACCATGCCCTGCACACCGGCCGGGATGCCGATCCGGAGAATACCTATAAGATGCTCCCGACGGATCCTGAGTCTGCGGAGGTCCAGATGGAACTCTCCCTCCTCCCTCATGAGGAACCAGAGCGTCAGGCCGCCGCTGAGGCAGTTGGACAGCACCGTCGCGAGAGCAACGCCTGCGACCGACATCCCGCAGACGATCACGAAGAAGAGGTTGAGCAGGATGTTCAGGATACCAGCGGAGACCAGTGCCAGGAAGGGTCTGCGGCTGTCACCTTTGCCGCGCAGGATCGCGCTGGCGAAGTTGTAGACGGTGATCATCGGCATGCCGCAGAAGTAGATGCGCAGGTAGAGGGTCGCCAGCCGGATGACGTCCTCCGGGGCACCCATGATGCGCAGGGCCGGCTGTGCCACGATGAGTCCCGTCACCATGAGGATGACGCCCGATACGAGCGACAGCGCGACCGCCGTGTGGACCGCGTCGCTGATCTTGTCTCTCCTGCCCTGTCCCATGAGGTTGCCGATCACGACGTTGGCGCCGACGGACATGCCGACGAAGAGGCTCACGAGGAGCGAGATCATCGAGGAGTTGGAGCCGACGGCTGCCATCGCCTGGGGGTTCGTGAATCGTCCGACCACAGCCAGGTCCGCCGCGTTGAAGAGCTGCTGCAGCATGCTGCTCAGCGCCAGCGGCAGGGCGAACATAAAAATCTTCCCCGCAAGAGGCCCGTGGAGCATGTCGACCTCGCGCGAGGAAGATGTGGTTTTCTTTTGCTGTTCTTCAGTCACAGTCTGCCTGCCTTTCGGAATTCTTTGATCTGCAGATTCCGATGATACCACTCCGGGAGGCCGATGAACAGCATCCGATTGTACTTAATCCGGGCCAATTTCCGCGTCGCGCAGCCCCGCTCTGTGCAGGATCACGCATCCGGCCAGGAAGAGTCCCTGCCCGACGGTGTTGACCTGCTCCGCGATCCAGTTCATCACGCCGCTGTCGAAACTGCGCGTCGACAGATAGCCCATGCCCAGGCACAGGAAGAAGGACGTGATATAGCAGAACATGGCGCTTTTTCTCTTCATTCTGGATGCCAGGAAGCAGAGGGAGGCGTCCATGGCCGCGAGTCCGATGATCATGGCCGCGATCAGCGACACAAGCGGAAAAACCATCCCCACAGCCTCCCCGCTTTGCTCCCTTCTGCCGGTCACCGCCAGCGTCAGGCCGATGCCGGCGAGCAGGAATCCCAGGGCCTGGTTCGTGAAGAACTGCCTGCTCATCCAGGGCAGGTCCGCCGCGCCGAGCGCGTACAGCAGTTTGTAGAGCGCCTTGAAGAGGCCTGCCAGCGTCACGAGAAGGCTCCCCGCCCGGAACAGCACGTTCGGGAGGGGCTTCATGCGGCCGCCCAGATCTCCGGCCAGGATCTGTGTCCCAAGGAAGAAGCACGCGACCGGCACCAGATCCGCGATCGCCATTGGTACGGTGAAGTCTTTCATCAGTCTCTGTACACTTTCATGGAGTGGTACTGCCTGGTGAACGGGAACAGGAGCGGCACGGTGTCGGAGTACTTCTGGTATTCCGGGTCCAGGCCGTATGTTTTCTCATGCCGCAGTTCCAGGCGCTGGGCGGAGTTGTACATCACAAAAATGATGAGCACGAGCGCGACGAGGACCATGATCCACTGCCGTCCCTGCACCGCGCCGATCCCGGACACAGTCACCCCCACCCAGAACAGAATCTCGGAAAAATAATTGGGGCACCGCACATACCGGAACAGCCCGGTGTCGCAGAACCGCTTCGGATTCACTTTCTTCGCGGCGGATTTCTGGTGGTCCGCCGTCGCCTCCCCGGCGATCGCGAGGATCATGATCGCGATCCCCATCCAGGCGAACAGGTTGTCGCCCGCGCGGTTGATGACGCGGTAGGTCACGGCGGATGTCTGCGCGGTGTACATCCAGCTGCAGTAGATCCACATGCAGAGGGAGACGGGCACGGGCATGCGCTTCGTGGAACCGGTCGCCTCGAGGGTCTTGCGGTAAGCCGCGTTGGTCAGCTCTCTCTTCAGGATGTAACCGCCGAGCCGGTAGCCGTAGATGACCAGCAGCACAGCCAGGACGGCCGCCGCAGGGGTCAGTGTGCCGCGCAGCAGACCGAACAGCAGGTGGAAGATGCCGATGCACATGACCGCGAAGCCGTAGCCGACCGACATGAACCAGACGAACTCATGGAAGCCCATGCAGCATCCGAGCGCCGCGACGATGGCGACGGTCCACATGAACAGGGGCCAGACCTTTCCGATATAAGAGGGATCCAGTGTAAGCATAGGATTGTCCTTTCCGATCAGTGTTTGCCGAAATATTCCTGAATATACTCCGCGAAGGAGTGATCACCCGTCACATCCTTGCCGACGAGATCGTGCGACAGCGTCCACTTGGAGAAAAGAATGATATCATGCTTCCCCGCCTTTTTGATCGCCGGCAGGTTCGCGAGGATCGAGAACATCCAGATCGGGCTGTCCTTGATGATGACCGGCTTGCCGGCTGCCCGGAAGCACATCTTCGCCATCTCCTCGTAGGTATAGGTCTCCTTGCCGCCCACCTCGTACACGGCATTGGTGTCCTGCAGATGATCCACGATGAACTGCGCGAAATCCGGGCAGTCCACCACGTTGGCCTTCACATTGTGGTAGCCCTTCAGCAGCTGCATCTCGCCCTTGTCGACGTACGGCTTGAACACCTTGGCAATATCATAGAAATAGCCCGTCGGCCGGTAGATCACATAGTCCATGCCGCCCTTCTTGAGCTCCGCCTCCACCATGGCCTTGGCGTGCAGCATCGGCACCTTCTCCGCGCCGGGCTCATTGCAGGCGATGACGGAGATGTAGTGGAACTTCTTCACACCGGCCCTCTTCGCCTCCTCATACAGGTTCATATTCCCCTGGAAATCAATATCATACGCCGTGAACTTCGTGGAAGCCCCGGTGAGGCCCATCGTCGTGATCACGATCTCCGCCCCGTCGCAGAGCCCTTCCAGCGACTTCTTGTCCGTCGCGTCGATGGCCCGGAACGTATACTTTCCTTCCAGCCCGTTGTTCTCCTTCTCCTTCAGATCCGCCGCGACCACCTCATGGCCGCCTTCACACAGAAGCTTCAGGATCTCGATCCCCAGATTGCCGAATGCGCCCGCCAGTACGATCTTCATGGTGTTCCTCCTTATTTCCTGTACAAATTACTTTCCCTTTTCCTTCGAGCGCTTGTCGTTGATGATCTCCATCTCCGCGACGTCGATCACCTTGACGCCGTTCTCCTCCGCCCAGCTGACGCAGCCCTTCAGAGCCGTCGGCAGGAAGATGCGCGGCACCTTGACCAGCTTCTCCAGCGCCGCATCCGTGAACTGCACGTCTGTCTGCAGCCGGTCCGCGGCATACCTCACAGAAGCGACCGTTGTCTTCCGCTGCGGCAGCAGCTCCGGCAGCATCCACCTGTGCTTGTGGTACCAGAAATTCTTCGAATCCCGGTAGCCGTAATCCACCGGCAGCGGCGGGAAATCCTTCGCCCGCACCCCGTTCACGATCGCGTTCCTGTACCGCTCCTTCATCAGGATCTTGTCGATCCGCAGCACAAAATGTGCTCCATACGGCGACGTGATCCCATTGAAATCATGATACCTGTCCAGCTCATAATGGTCCGCCCCGGCTTCGAGCGGCCTGTCATCCTGCGCGCCGTCCAGCGTATCCACCCATGTGCACTCCACCGCCTGCACGGCCTCCCGGATCACCTGCGGATAGACGCCTTTCGGATCCTCCGCCTTCCGCAGCCCGTCCTCCAGATGGAACCGGAAGTCCTTCATCTTCTCTTCCGGCGTATCCCCGGGCCACCCTAGCCGCACCATCTCCTTAAACGACTTCCGGTCATCCGGCAGGAAATTGATGACACACTTCTTGTACCTGATCAGATTCTGCGCCGTATTCGAAGAATTCCGGCACTCCAGCATAAACGCATAATACTCTTTCCCCGCCACATAGAACGGCGCCAGCAGAGAATACGGCCCGCAGGTCGTCTTCCCCTCCTCCGTCAACGTACTCACCAACACCGCCGGCATCGGAAAAAACAACGACGTCTGATAGAAATTATCAACGATCCGCAGCTCCTGAAATGAAGACATATCCGCTCCTTTCCGGAAAAAAATACTTCTAAACAAATTCTTTGTGAACATGTTCATAATATAACGGATTTTTTGCGTCCGTCAAGCACCAGCGACTGCATGGCGTGCGGGATGAGGCTGATGGCACAGATACGAGCCTGGCAGACGCTTTGTAAAGCTTGATGGACGGTTCAGGGACGGTTTGTGACTTATTCCGTCCAACAAACGTACATCGTCCCAGACACTTGACTGCCGCTACAGACTCCCTAGCGGCACTAAAACGGCAGTAGCGGGAACAGCAAGAAGAATTGGCCATTTGACTGCCGCCACAGCCCCCGCAGCGGCACTAAAACGGCAGTCACGGGATCAGCAAGAAGATTTGACTGTTTGACTGCCGCTACAGCCCCCGCAGCGGCACTAAAACGGCACTCACGGGATCAGCAAGAAGAATTGACCATTTGACTGCCGCTACAGACTCCCCAGCGGCACTAAAACGGCAGTAGCGGGATCAGCAAGAAGAATTAACTGTTTGACTGCCGCTACAGCCCCCGCAGCGGCACTAAAGCGGCAGTCACAGAGCAAGCAAGAAGATATTGACATTTGACTGCCGCTACAGCCCCCGCAGCGGCACTAAAACGGCACTCACGGGAGCAGCAAGAAGATTTGACTGTTTGACTGCCGCTACAGCCTCCGCAGCGGCACTAAAACGGCACTCAAACGGCAGCAGCCAGGGGCCGCAACAAGAATCAGCCCGCCGTGCTCTCCCGCCGTCCGCCGCCGCAAAAAGGGCCGCTGCGCTCTCGCGCAGCGGCTCTTTTCAGGTTTGTGTCTGTGGTGCGGCAGAGGGTCAGGCAGTCTCTTCCTGCGGTCTGTCGACCAGGGTGGTGATGATGTGCACAGGGCACTTCTCGGCGCATTCGCCGCACTGCTCGCACTTGGAGTAGTCGATCGACGCGAGGTTGTTGTTGACGGTGATGGCGCCGTACTGGCACTTGCGCTGGCAGGTGCCGCAGCCGATGCAGCCTACGCTGCAGACCTTCTTGACATAAGGTCCCTTGTCCTTGTTGGAGCACTGGACGTGGATGTGCTTGGAGTAAGGGACGAGCTCGACCAGGTGCTTCGGGCAGGCCTTCACGCAAAGGCCGCAGCCGATGCACTTCTCGCGGTTGACGACGGCGACGCCGTCCACGACCTTGATCGCGTGCTCCGGACATACAGCCGCGCAGGAGCCGAGGCCCATGCAGCCGTAGTCGCAGTCCCAGATGTCGATGCCCGCGTTCGCGGCGCTGCGGCAGTCCTGGATGCCCACGAAGTTGCCGCGGGTCTTGGTGACTTCACAGCTGCCGGAGCAGTGCACGAAGGCCACTTTCTTCTCTGCCGCTTCCGCGGAGACGCCCATGATGGCGCCGATCTGCGCTGTCACGGGGGCACCGCCGACAGGGCAGCCGTTGACCGGCGCTTCGCCGTTCACGATGGCAGCTGCCATCGCGTCGCAGCCCGCATAGCCGCAGGCGCCGCAGTTGTTGCCGGGCAGGCACTCGCGGACCGCGGTCTCTCTCTCATCTACCTCCACATAGAATTTTTTTCCTGTGAAGACCAGTGCGATGCCGATCAGGATACCGATCAGCGCCAGCACCACTGTTGCTGCTAAGATTCCCATGGATGATCCCCCTTCTTACGACAGGCCGGCAAAGCCCATGAACGCGATGGACATGAGGGCCGCACAGATCAGAACGATCGGAGCACCGCGCAGAGGCTTCGGCAGATCCGCCTCATTGATGCGGCTCCGGATGCCCGCCAGCAGCACGATGGCGATGGTGTAGCCGAGAGCCGTGCCGAAACCGGCAACGATACTCTCGATGAAGTTGTACTCGTTCTGCACGTTGGTCAGAGCGACACCCAGCACCGCGCAGTTGGTGGTGATCAGGGGCAGGTAGATGCCCAGAGCCTTGTAGACGGCGGGTGAAGTTTTCTTCAGGAACATCTCGACCACCTGCACGAGGGCGGCGATGACGAGGATGAAGACGATGGTCTTCATGTAGTCCAGGCCCAGGGGCTTCAGGACGAAATCATACAGCAGGCTCGCGACCGCGGATGCGATGGTGATGACGAAGATGACCGCGCCGCCGAGGCTGGCGGAGGGCTTCATCTGTTTGGACACACCCAGGAAGGAGCAGATGCCGAGGAACTGGATCAGAACGACGTTGTTGATCAGCATGTTCTGGATCAGGATCGAAAGCAGACTGTTATTCACTGCTGTACCTCCTTTCCTTCCTTCGCTGCACCGGCTGCGGCAGCAGCTGCCTGCGCAGCCTTCTCACGTTCTTTGGCTTCTTTGGCGGCCTTGGCGGCAGCGATCGCTGCGGCTCTGGCCTCTTCTTCCATGCGCTTCTTCTCATCGCGCGCCTTCTGGACTGCCTCACCGGTGGCGCAGCTGATCTTGCAGGTCGCGCACATGCCGGTGCAGCCGTCTTCGACGAGCTGTCTCTGGCGGGTCCGGATGCCGAGGGCGTTCTGCACGATGATGATCAGTGCGAAGACCATGAATGCGCCGGGCGCCTTGACGAAGATGCCGATGGGTTCCACGCTCTCCGGCAGCACCTGGTTGCCGAAGATCGTGCCTGCGCCGATGAGCTCACGGATCAGGCCGGCGAGCGTCAGGGCGAAGGTGAAGCCGAGGCCCATGCCGAGTCCGTCGAAAGCGGATACGTCCGGGCCGTTCTTGGAAGCGTAGGCTTCCGCTCTTCCCAGGATGATGCAGTTGACGACGATCAGCGGAATGTAGATGCCGAGCGCCGCGTACAGGGCGGGAAGATAAGCCTGTGTGACAAGTTCCACGATCGTGACCAGCGTCGCGACGACGACGATGAAAGCAGGAAGTCTGACCTCATCCGGGATCAGCTTGCGCAGCAGGGAGATCACGATGTTCGATACGATCAGAACGGCGGTGGTGGAGAGACCCATGCCGAGACCGTTGGATGCGGAGGTGCTGACCGCGAGGGCCGGGCACATGCCGAGCATCAGGACGAGGACGGGGTTCTCTTTGATCAGGCCGTTGAAGAGCCTTTCAAGGTATGGATTCTGATTCTGATTCTTCTTCATTCTCAGTTCCCTCCCTTCACAACGTTGTTAAAGAAATCCAGGCCGGCGTTCACTGCGTTCACGACCGCGCCGGAAGTGATGGAAGCACCTGAGACCGAATTGATCTCGGAATCGGAGGAAGCTCCGCCCGATTTGTTCAGCGTGAAGCCGTCGACTGCGCGGCCCGCGAACTGTCCCTTGAACTCCTCTTCGTCGACGCGCATGCCCATGCCGGCGGTCTCGTGGAGTTCTGTGAATGCGATACCTGTGATCGTGCCTTCGTTGTCAATGCCCATGGAAAGTGTGACATTTCCGTCGAAGCCTTCCGCCGATGTGACGCTCAGCACGCAGCCCACGCTGTTGCCGGAGGCATCGACCGCGGGAATGGCCTTGTTGATGTAAACGCGTCCGAAGCTGTCGCCGTAGACCTGGCCGGCCATCGCTTCGATCTGGGCATCGAGCGCCTCGTCAGGCTGGAAGGAATCCGCCTCCGGAAGCACTTCTTTGTAGGACTCCATGGCCGCGAGCTCTTTCTGCTCCTCGATGGTATCCTTGGTCATGGTGTACACGCCGCTCAGACCGACGCCGGCGATCAGGGTGATCACGCAGAGGACGATGGCCTGGGCCGGTACCTTGAACTGCACGCCGGAGCTCTTCTCGAGAGCTCTGGGACCCGTGAGGGCATTCGCGCGGTAGGCGAAGGGCTTCGGAATGATGAACTCGTCGATCATGGGGGTCAGCAGGTTCGCGACGATGATCGCGTAGCTGACGCTGTCAGCGGCGCTGCCCTTGATGCGGAACAGGCCCGCGAGAAGGCCGAAGATCGCGCCGTAGATGAGCTGTCCGGTGGATGTCACGGGACTTGAGACCGGGTCGGTCGCCATGAAGAAGGCGCCGAGGATCATGCCGCCCGCGAACAGGTGGATCGCCAGGAAGGACAGGTCGATGCCCTGTCCGCCGAAGATGGCGACGAAGAGGACGAACACGAGCAGGGAGGACACCGGGATCTCCCATGTGATGCCCTTGGTGACCAGCAGGTAGACGGCACCGATGAGCAGGCCCGCGATGGAGCAGCCGATGACGCCGTTGGTGAAGCCCAGGAACAGGTTCCGGATGCTGACCGGATCACCTGCCGCGAGGTCCACGAGCGGTGTGGCGCCCGCGACGCCGTCCAGCTTGTAGGTGGTGACCGTGGAGCTGAAGGAGATCAGCAGGAAGCATCTCGCCGCCAGCGCCGGGTTCATGAAGTTCTTGCCGAGGCCGCCGAAACATCCCTTGACGATGACGATCGCGAAGACTGCACCGAGGACCGGAACGTAGATCGGAACGCCGGCCGGAAGGACCAGGGCGAGCAGGAGGCCGGTCAGGACCGCGCTTCCGTCTTTCAGCGTGTTGGGCTTCTTGCATACGAGGTTGAAGAGGAACTCGGAGAGGACTGCCGCCGCGATCGAGGGGACGATCACCATGACCGCATCCATGCCGAAGTGCATGATGCCGAACAGGGTGGCGGGAAGCAGGGCGAGGATCACGTCGTACATGACCTTGCCGGTGCTCAGTCTGCTCCTGGTATGGGGGCTGGAGGAAATGCCGTAATTCAGTTCATTCATTTCTTTTCCTCCTTTGCTGCCGCTTCTGCAGCTGCCTTGGCGGCCGCTGCCCTTCTCTCTGCCATGATCTCCGCCTTCGTCTGCTTGAACAGCTGCATGAGCGGTCTCCTGGCGGGACAGATGAACGTGCAGGAACCGCAGGCGATGCAGTCCAGACCGTTCAGCTTCTTGTCATAGCGCTCGTAATCCTTCTTCTCGGCAGCCGCCGCCATCATCTGGGGGATGAGTCCCAGAGGACATACGGTGCCGCAGCGTCCGCAGCGGATGCAGGCCGTGAGCTGCTGCTCAGCGGTCGCGACTTCATCCTCCTGCAGGAAGGTGATGGCGTTGTTGGCTTTCTGCAGCGGGACGTCCATGGAAGTCATGGCCATGCCCATCATAGGGCCGCCGCTGAGGACCTTGTTGCAGGTGACGCCTTCCTTGATGCCGCCGGCCTCTTCCATCAGCTCCTTGCAGCTGGTGCCGATCCGGACGAGCAGGTTGCAGGGGTTGGCGATGGCATCGCCGGAGATGGTGACGCCTCTCTGCATCAGGGGCTCATTGAAGCACACCGCCCTGTAGATCGCGTAGATGGTCGCGACGTTGTCGACGACGCAGCCGACATCCGCCGGAAGCTTGTTGCCGGGGAAATGCGCGCCCGCGACGACACTGATCAGGGAACGCTCACCGCCCTGGGGATACTTGGTCTTCAGGGTCAGGACATGGATGTTCGCGTCGCCTTCGGCAGCCATCTGCATGGCTTCGATGGCCTCGGGCTTATTCTCCTCGATGCCGATCACGCCGACCGCGTTCGGGAAGAGCTTCAGGATGATCTTGACACCTTCCACGATCTCCTTCGCGTGTCCGCGCATGAGCTGATCGTCGCAGGTGATATAGGGCTCGCACTCCGCGCCGTTTGCGATGACATACTTGATCGCTTCGGGATTCCTGGGCGCGAGTTTGACGTGGGTGGGGAACCCGGCACCACCCATGCCGACGATACCGGCGGCCTTGATCTTTCCGAGGATCTCCTGGGGCGTCAGCGTGTTGTAGTCCGCCTGCGGCTCACCGATCCCGGGAAGCTGTTCGAATTTGCCGTCGTTGGTGATGACGATGCATTCTGCCATCTTGCCGCTCACGGTCTGGCGGGGACCGATGTCCTTCACCTTACCGCTGCAGGAGCTCACGATATTGGCGGATACGAAACCGTCCGCCTCCGCGATCACCTGTCCGGCGAGCACCTGTTCGTTTCTCTTGACCAGCGGACGCGCGGGCTTTCCGATATGCTGTCCGAGAGGGAAGATCATCTCCCCCTTCGCCTCATATACCCGGAAAGTAGATTCCCTTGAGAATTCCTTGTTCTCCTCGGGATGCACGCCGCCTCGGAATGTGTAGTTGCTCATATTCCTCCTTTGCCGTTCATCCGTTCTGATACCGGGCAGACTGGTCCCGGCGCAGTGTTTGTATACATTTTATATTTTTATAAAAAAAAAGTAAATCCTATTCTGCGTACTGTTCATCATTTAGAACAAAGCGAATATGAAAAAAGCACGGATTTCCGTGCTTTTTTACTCACTTCGCAGGTGTGTACGCCATCCCCGACGTCTGCAGGAGCTGTCCGTCCGTGCCGACGATCAGGGCCTCGATCCCGTCCTGCGCTTCCAGGAGTGTCAGGCCCTGTTCCCGGCCCAGCAGGAGGCAGGCCGTCGCGAGCGCGTCGCAGTCCGCGCTGCGCCCCTCCTGTGAGACGAGCGTCACGCTCAGGACGTCGGTCTGCGCTGGATAGCCCGTCGCCGGATCCAGGATGTGGTGGTATTCCTTCCCGTCCGCGACGAAGAACCGCTCGTAGACGCCGGACGTCACCACCGTCCCGGAGGTCACTTCCAGGCTGCCCAGGATCTGCGTGCGGTCCGAGTAGGGCAGCTCGATGCCGATCCGGAAGGGCTCTCTCTCCTTCCCGAAGGAGGCAGCGGGCTTGCTGCCGACGCACTCGATGTTGCCGCCGAGATTGATCACCGCCCCGGTCACGCCCTGCTCCCGCAGGTACTCCGCCACGCGGTCCGCGATGTAGCCCTTCGCGATGCCGCCGAGGTCCACCGCGGCTTCCGGGTCATCCAGCGACGCGCCGTCCTCCCCGATCGTGAGGTGCCGCATGCCGACATGCCGGACGGCCTCCTCAATGATCCCGGGGTCCGGCACCGTGCCCTGCCCGTCTCCGTGAAAGTCCCAGAGGCGTGTGACGGGGCCCACCGTGACGTCGAAGGCACCGCCCGAGATCTCCCAGACCTCCTCCGCCTGCCGGAGCAGGTCCACGGTCCGCGGATCCAGCTCCGTATAGGCGCCGCCGGCGCGGTTGAGGCGGTCGACATCGCTCCCCTCCACCGTGCGGCTCAGCAGCTTCTCATACCCCGCGCACAAAGAGAAAGCCCCCTCGATCGCTTCGGAGGCTTTCTTTTCGGTCATCTTCTCCATGTCATAGACCGTGATCTCGCAGATCGTGTCGAAGTAGAAGCTCTGCCGCGTGACGCGTTCCGGCCTGGAGCAGCCCGCGGCCGCCCCCGCCGTCAGCACCAGGAGCAGCATCGGCAGAAGACGCCTCCACGCAGCGGCGGTCTTACGCTTCCACAATGCGAATGCTCTCAATGACCTGGTCCTCCCGCGGTCTGTCGCCGCCCCAGCGGTTCGTGGGGACGGAGGCGATCCGGTCCACTTCCTCCATGCCGGACACGACATGGCCGAACGCGGCGTACTGCCCGTCCAGATAGTCGGCGTCGGCGTGCATGATGAAGAACTGGCTGCCGGCGCTGTTGGGATCCATCGCCCTCGCCATGCTGATGACGCCGCGCTTGTGGCGGATCGGATTGTTCCAGCCGTTGGAGGCGAACTCGCCCTTGATCGACCAGCCGGGACCGCCGGTCCCGTTGCCCAGCGGATCGCCGCCCTGGATCATGAACCCTTTGATGACTCTGTGGAAGATCAGGCCGTCGTAGAAGCCTTCCTTCACGAGCTTTTCGAAATTGTCGACAGTGACCGGGGCCGCCTCGCGGTCCAGCTCGAGGTCGATCACGCCGCCGCCCTTCATGGTGATTCTGATCATTCTTTGGTCTCCTTCTTTATGCCTGTTCCATGTGTGTGTTGTAGTAGGCGCCGATCTTCTCGCAGGTGTCGTCGTCGATGTCGTGTTCGATCTTGCAGGCTTCCTCCGCGGCTTTCTCCGGATCGACGCCGATCGCCATGAGGACCTTCGTGAGCAGCTTGTGCCGCTCGTAAATGCGGGTCGCGATCTCCATGCCGGTGTCCGTCAGCGTGATATATCCGTAGCGGTCCATGTTCACATACCCGTTCTCGCGCAGCTTCTTCATCGCAATGCTGATGCTGGGTTTGGAAAAATTCATCTCGTTCACGATATCGATCGAGCGCACGCGCCCGTTCCGCTCCGTGAGGATGAGGATCTTCTCCAGATAATCCTCTGCCGATTCATGGATAGTCATTTCTTCCTCCTTTTTCTTGACAGATCTCTCTCCTGTCTCTGTTTCCGGTTCAGAACCGGAACGAAAAGATCAGGGCTCCGTAGGCGGGCAGGTCGAATTCCAGATACTGCTCTTTTCTGTCGCACTCACCGGTCTGTGCCTTCAGAGCAGACGGCACATCCGTGTCGCCGTGGCCGCCGTAGACGGTCAGGGCGCTGTTGATCAGGAGAGAATACCGTCCCGGGGCCGGCACGCCGACCATGTAGCCGGTGCGCTTCACCGGGGTCATGTTGATGACGAAGAGCAGTCCGCGCTCCTCGCCGGGCGCTTTGCGCACGAAGGAGTAGATGCTGCGGTCCGCGTCGTCCGCGTTGATCCACTCGAAGCCCGCCCAGTCGTTGTCAACGCGGTACATCGCCGGGTACGTGCGGTAGATCTTCAGAAGGTCCGCGACGTACTTCTTCATGCCGATGTTGAGCCAGTTGTCGCCGACGCCCTCCGTGAGCAGGAACCAGTCGAGCTCCCGGGCCTCGCTCCACTCGCGCTCCTGGGCGAATTCCTGTCCCATGAACAGGAGCTTCTTGCCCTCGTGGCCCAGCATGAAGGTGTAGCCGGCGCGCAGGTTGGCGTACTTGTCCACCTTGTAGCCGGGCATCTTGTTGACCATGGAGCACTTGAGGTGGACGACCTCGTCGTGGGACAGCGGCAGGATGTAGTTCTCGCTGCTGTTGTAGCTCATCGCGAAGGTCATTCCGTTGTGGTCGCCCTTGCGCATGACCGGATCCAGCTTCATGTACTCGCAGAAGTCGTGCATCCAGCCCATGTTCCACTTGAAGGAGAATCCCAGTCCGCCGTCCTCGGGCGCGGCCGTGATCTTCGGCCAGGCCGTAGACTCCTCGGCGATGGTCACCACGCCGGGATACTGCCCCTTGACGACGCTGTTCATGTGCTTGAAGAACTCGACCGCCGCCAGGTTCTCATGTCCGCCGTACTTGTTGGGGACCCAGTTGCCCTCGGTCTTGCCGTAGTCCAGGTACAGCATGGATGCCACCGCGTCCACGCGGATGCCGTCGATGTGGTACTCCTCCATCCAGTACATCACGTTGGCGATGAGGAAGTTGGAGACCTCTTTCTTCTCCAGGTTGAAGATGCGGGTGCCCCAGTCGGGGTGCTGGCCCTTGCGCGGGTCCGGATCCTCATAGATGCACTGTCCGTCGAACCTGGCGAGGCCGAAGGCGTCCGGGCAGAAGTGGGCCGGGACCCAGTCGAGGATCACGCCGATACCGTGGCGGTGCAGGGTATTGACCAGGTACATGAAGTCCTTCGGGCTGCCGTAGCGGGACGTCGGCGCGTAGTAGCCGGTCACCTGGTAGCCCCAGGAGCCGTCGAAGGGGTGCTCGGCGATGCCCATCAGCTCCACATGGGTGAAGCGGAGGTCGTGCAGGTACTCGACGATGCGGTCCGCGAACTCGCGGTAGTTGTAGAAGCCGTCCGGCGTTCCGTCCGGGTGCTTCATGAAGGAGCCGATGTGGCACTCGTAGATGGCCATGGGCTCTTTGTTGGGATCTTTCTTCGCTCTCGCGTTCATCCAGCGGGTGTCGGTCCACCGGAAGCCGGACAGGTCGACGGTCACGGAGGCGTTGCCGGGGCGCAGCTCGGTGCTGGCGGCATAGGGGTCCGCCTTGTAAAGCTTCTCGCCGTCGGGAGCCGTGATCAGGAACTTGTACTGATGCCCCTCGCCGACGCCGGGAATGAATCTCATCCAGATGCCGCCGTCGTTCAGCTTCGTCATCTCGTCCGCCTGCTCGTTCCAGCCGTTGAAGGTGCCGATCACGTGCACCTGGGCCGCGTTCGGAGCCCAGACCGCGAAGAACATGCCTTCCTGGCCATCTTCCACGGACGGGTGCGCGCCGAGCTTCTTGTAGATCTGGTAGTGCGTGCCGTTGCCGAACAGATAGGCATCCTGCTCCGAGATGTAGACTCTGCGGTCGTCGGTCTTCTGCTTCTTCTGTGCCATTTCAAACCTCCCTGTCAATAATGGCGGAAATCCTTGTCACGGAGCACGAGCTTCTCCTGCTCCATGCCTCTCCGCCCCACTCGTTCCATCAGGTTCCCGAGGGACATGCGTCCCGCGTAATAGACAGCCTCATCCACCATGGTCCGCACGTCCCGGAGGGTCGCGTCGTATCCCTGCTCCCGCAGGATGTCGATCCGCTCCCGCAGCGCCTCGGCGCCGCCCGTGTCGATCGTGCAGTCCTGCTTGTCCGCATAGCGGCGCGCGTAGCCGAGCAGGGCGCCGTCGTCGAGGGGCGCGATGTCGATCCGCGCGGTGAACATCTCTTTCAGACCCGGGTGACTCTCCATGAGCCCGTCGATGGCGGCCCGTCTGTCCAGAAGGATGACGATCACGCTCCGTCCCGGGCTGCGCAGCGCGCGCTCGAGGGCGTCGGCTGCACTCTCTGTCATGGCCGCTGCATTTTCGATGATGAGGACGCCGAAAGGCAGGCGCGGGATCGCGCGGGTCAGGTTGTCCTCATTGACGCCGGGGCCCGTCGTCTTGGCGGTCCTGCCGACGAAGTTGCGGTTCGCCCTGCGGAAGCGCTGCAGGAGTTCCCGCGTCAGCCGCAGGGACCCTACGCCCTCGTCCCCGGTGATCAGCACGTTGCCGGAGGACGCCTCCAGGCGCATCTTCTTCACTGCCTCTTCCATCTGCCGGATGTTCTCCGGCGCCCGCAGGATGGGGGCGGTGTCCTCCTTGCCCATGGGCCTGTGGGCCCGCAGGTCCGGGTGTGCGCCGGCCTCCTCCGGTTCGGCGGGTTCGGGCAGCCCCAGGTTGCCGGGCGTGTCCACGATCTCCGCCGGCGGCGGATCGTCCGTCAGCTCCTCCTGCGGCTGTTCTACTGCGAAAGTGTCCGGAAACTCCCGGACGTCCTCGGTGACGAACAGGTGCGTGTCAAAGCGCACGCCGCTCTCCCCGTTATCCTCGTCCTCCTCCTCGCGCCGCGTGCGGAGCGCCTTGCGCACCTCCCGCGGGTCCCAGGATTTCGTGGTCGCCCTCCGCACGTCCTGCACGGCGACCTTCTTCTGGATCTTCTCGACCCCGCCCGGATCCATGCCGTTCTCTTCATAGAACTGCCGGATGATCGGACCGGTGTTCTCGATCACCCGCTTGCGCGTCTCATCGGAGCGCTTCTGCTCGCTCTCGCGGTGGACGCGGTTCCACTGCGCCATGATCTCGGTCAGGCTGAGCTGGCCGGTGATCTGCCGCTCCGGCGCCTGCTCCTCCTCGATGACCATCGCGTACTGGCCGTCGGTCTCCTGGCGCAGATACGGGTCGTAATTCTCCATGTCCTGCACGCTGCGCGCCATGCTCTCGTGCAGGCGCTGGGCGAACATGTTGTCCTCCATGCTGCTGACGCGGCGCTCTTCCGCCTCCTCCGGCAGGTCCGAGTCCGCCACTTCGACGTCATAGATCGCGGCGTCTTCCTCCTCGTCCGGCGTCTCCTCCGCCGTCCGGTCCTCCGGCTCCGGGAGGAGCTCCGTGTCCGCCTCCGGCTCTGCGCCGGGCTCTGTCTCCTCGTCCGGCCACTCGTCCGTCTCCCCGTCCGCTTCCGCTGCTGCGTCCGCTTCCGGGTCCGTTTCTGTATCCGTATCGGTTTCCGTCACGCTGTCCCCGGCGGTCTCCCCGCCCTGGTCCGGCTCCGCATCGTCTTCTGTGATCCTGTCTGCCGCAGGTGCTGCCGCGGCACCGGTCTCCTGCTCCTCCGGCAGCGCTTCCTCCGCCCCGAAGGACTCGTAGACACCCGGCGGCAGTTCCCTGCCGGTCAGCCGCTCGTAGCGCGCGATCTGGTCGGGCGTCATCCGCGCGACCGTGTTCTTGAGCTCCAGCGCCCTGATCACGTAGCGGCCGTCGCCGAAGCAGGCGATGATCTCGTCGCAGGCGGACGCGCAGAGCGCCGTCCGGCCGGCCTTCTGGTAGAGCATGGCCAGCTCGAACGCCCATTTCTCGCGGAAATCCCGCCGGTTGTATTCTTCAAGCACCGCGATCTGCTCGGCAATGCTCACGTTCTGCGCCTTGTAGAGCTTGTACTGCAGAATGTAGCGGTCCGGATCGCGCGGCGCGACGCTGATGTACTCGTTGTAGAGCGTGAGCGCCTTCACGTAATTGTTCAGCTTCAGCTGCAGCTCGCACAGGGAATAGATGATATGGCGGCCCCTGGGGTATCTCGCGTAGGCGAGTTCCAGCAGTTCGCGCGCCTTCTCATACCTCCGGTTCAATTTATAGAGGTCGCTCACCTTGCAGAGCGTCCGGACGCTGGTGACCTGCTCCCAGTCCACCGTGTCCGCGATCTCGGCGGCCTCCTTGAAACTGCGCTCAGCGATCAGCGCGTCGATCTCGCTCAGCGTGACCTTCAGTTCGTAACGGTCCAAAGCCCTCTCCTCATCTGAATCAAGACATAACAGAAAAAACACCATGATTGGGCATAGTGCTACAAAAAATATAGCATTGCCCTATCATGGTGTCAAAAAATGGCCAAATATTTCGTTCTTATTGCATCACTGTTGCAGACAGTTTTCGGAACTGTTTCGCCCCTTCCGGCACGGTCTCCGGCCGCGCATCACTCTTCCATCTTCTTGTACTTCTCGTACCGCTTCGCGGCGTCGTCACTGCCCATCTTGAAGAGCTTGTCCGCGTTGTCCGGGAACGTCTTCCGGAGGGAGGCATAGCGGACTTCGCCGTCGAGGAAGTCCGTGTAAGGCACGGAGGGTGCCTTGGAGTCCACGTGCATCGGGATCTCCTTGCGGGGATCGTAGTGGTAGAGGGTCCAGTAGCCGCTCTGCACCGCCTTCTTCATCTCGTCCTGCACCTTGTGCATGCCGCTCTTGATGCCGTGCGCCGTGCAGGGGCAGTAGGCGATGACGACGGACGGTCCGTCGTACTCCTCGGCCTCCTTCAGGACGCGGACGAGCTGGTTCATGTCCGCACCCATGGCGACCTGGGCGACGTAGACGTTGCCGTAGGTCATCATGATGGCGCCGAGATCCATCTTCCGGCTCTTCTTGCCGGCGGAGGCGAACTGCGCCACGGCGCCGATCGGGGTCGCCTTGGAACTCTGGCCGCCGGTGTTGGAGTACACCTCGGTGTCGATGACGAAGACATTGATGTTCTCGCCCTGGGCGATCACGTGTGCGAGGCCGCCGAAGCCGATGTCGTAGGCCCAGCCGTC
>DFIR01000071.1:25893-29832 GCA_002372815.1 Lachnospiraceae bacterium UBA3692 | reverse complement strand
CCCAGCCGTCGCCGCCGTACATCCAGAAGGTCTTCTTCGCCAGCTGGTCCCTGTACTTGAGGATCTCGAGGGCCTGCGGGTCTTCGGAGCCGGTCAGGCGGGCGATGAGGGCGTCGCTGGCCTTTCTGGAGCCGTCGAAGTCGTCATAGGCGTCCAGCCAGTCCTGCATGGCCTCTCTGAGGGCGGCATCGGCGGTGCCGTCCAGGCTCTTCAGGTAGTTCTCGACGCGGATCTTCTCCGCCTTGCGCTGCTGCTGGACAGCCAGGAAGAGACCCAGTTCCAGCTCCGCGTTGTTCTCGAAGAGGCTGTTGGTCCAGGCGGGGCCGAAGCCGCGCTTGTTGGTGGTGTAGGCGATGCCGGGCATGGGCGCGCCCCAGGCCTGGGAGCAGCCGGTCCCGTTGGCCCAGTAGATCCTGTCGCCGAACAGCTGGGTCAGGAGCTTGGCGTAGGAGGTCTCCGCGCAGCCGGCGCAGGCCGCGGAGAATTCCACCAGGGGCTGGCGGAACTGCGAGCCCTTGACGGAATAAGGATTGAAGAGATCGCCCTTGTCAGCCAGCTGCAGGCCGTATTCCCAGGTCTGCTTCTTGTCCTCGCCGAGTTCGCAGGGGACCATGGTGAGGGCTTTGCCGGGGGCAGGGCACACGTTGGCGCAGCTGCCGCAGCCGGTGCAGTCGTAGGCCGAGATCTGCAGGGTGTACTGCAGAGGGCTCTGGTCCTTCCCCAGGCCCTTGGCCGGCACAGTGATGAAGCCTTCCGGCGCCGCGGCGGCCTCCTCCCGGGTCAGCAGGTAGGGGCGGATGACCGCGTGAGGGCAGACGAAGGCGCACTGGTTGCACTGGAGACATTTGGAGGCGTCCCATGCGGGGATATTGACGGCGATGCCGCGCTTCTCAAAGGCGGTCATGCCCATGGGCATGGTGCCGTCCTCACGGCCGCGGAAGGCGCTGACCGGCAGGTCGTCGCCCTTCTGGCGGTTGATGGGGAAGAGAATATTGCGGACCACCTCGGGCAGCGAGGGATCGTCGACCGGATCGTCGTTGACCGCCTGCGCCCACTCCGCGGGGACCGCGACCTCGCAGACTTCCTCCGCACCGGCGTCGATGGCCGCCACGTTCTTGGCCACGACAGACTTGCCCTTGGCAAAATAGCTCTTCTCCGCGGCTTCCTTCATGCAGGTCAGGGCCTCCTCGACGGGGATGAGGCCGGTGATCCGGAAGAAGGCCGCCTGGAGGACGGTGTTGGTGTGGCTGCCCAGGCCCAGGCGCTCGGCGATGGCCGTGGCGTTGATGACGTAGAAGCGGATCTTCTTCTCCGCGATCAGGCGGCGGACACGGCCGGGAAGGTGCTGCGCCAGCTCGGCCGGATCGGCGCCCCAGGTGCAGTTGAGCAGGAAGCTGCCGCCCTCCTTGAGCTCCTCGACGATGGCATACTCGCGGATGAAGCTCTGGTTGTGGCAGGCCACGAAATCCGCGTGTTTGACATAGTAGGAGCCGCGGATCGGGTTCCTGGACAGGCGGATGTGGGACTTGGTGATGCCGAAGGACTTCTTGGCGTCGTACTCGAAATACGCCTGCGCGTAGAGGTCCGCCTTGTCGCCAAGGATCTGCACGGTGTTGTGGTTGGCGCCGACGGTGCCGTCACCGCCCAGGCCCCAGAACTTGCAGCTGTAGATCTTCGCGGCGGGATTGGCGTCGCCCAGACCCTTGAGGAAGGGGACGGGCAGGGACAGATGGGTCACATCGTCCTCGATGCCGATGGTGAAGCCGCGCACGGGCTGCTCAGCGCCCAGGTTCTCGAACACCGCCACGATCTGGGCCGGATCCGTGTCCTTGGAGCTGAGGCCGTAGCGGCCGCCGATCACCGGGATGTCCCTGCCGGACGCCTTGAGAGCGGCCGTGACATCCAGATAGAGGGGCTCGCCGATGCTGCCCATGTCCTTGCAGCGGTCCAGGACCGCGACGCGGCGGACGCCGGCCGGCAGGGCCTCCATAAAGTGCCTGATGGAGAAAGGTCTGTACAGATGGACCTGGAGGAAACCGTACCTGCGGCCGTCCTGGCGGGCGTTGAGGTAGTCCACGGCCTCTTCCGCGGCGCCGGCCACACTGCCCATGGCGATCACCACGTCCGTGGCATCCGGATCGCCGTAGTAGTCGAAGAGATGGTAGCGGCGGCCGGTGACCCGGGCCGTTTTCTCAAGATACTCCTCCACGATCTCGGGCAGAGCGTCGTAGAAGGGGTTGTTGGCCTCGCGGATCTGGAAGTAGACATCGCCGTTCTGGACCGTGTTGCGCAGGACGGGATGCTCCGGATTGAGGGCGTGGGCGCGGAAGCGGTCCAGCGCCTCCCTGTCCATCAGGGCGGAAAGTGCCTTGACGTCGGGCATTTCGATGCGGGACAGCTCGTGGGAGGTCCGGAAGCCGTCAAAGAAGTGCATGAAGGGAACGCCGCCCTTCACGGCGGACAGATGGGCCACGGCGGCCAGATCGGCCGCTTCCTGGACGCTGCCGCTGCAGAGCTGGGCGAATCCGGTGTCCCGGCAGGCCATGACATCCGACTGGTCGCCGAAGATGCTCATGCCGTGTGTGCCCACGGTGCGGGCCGCCACATGCAGGACGCAGGGGAGCTTCTCGCCCGCGATCCTGTAGAGGACCGGGATCATGAGCATCAGGCCCTGGCTGGAGGTGTAGCTCACCGCCAGAGAGCCCGCCTGCAGCGCGCCGTGGACGGCGCCGATGGCGCCCGCCTCGGACTGCATCTCCACCAGCCGGACCGGCTGGCCGAACATATTTTTTCTCCCATTTGCGCTCCACTGGTCCGTGATCCCGGCCATCGGCGATGACGGCGTGATCGGATAGATCGACGCGATCTCCGTGAATTCATAGGCGACGTGCGCCGTCGCTGTGTTGCCGTCCACGGTCATGAAATTCCTGCCCATCTGAACCTCCTGTGCTCCTTTGCTGCTGTATCTCTCCGGCACCGGCGCCGGCTCCCCGCGCGGGACGCCGCGCCTCTCACTCGATGCCGAGCTGCCTGCAGGCCGCCTCGCGCATCTTGTATTTCAGGATCTTGCCTGCCGCGTTCATCGGGAAAGCATCCGTAAAAGTAATATACTTCGGGACCTTGTGTCTGGCAAGGCGCTCCACCGTGTAGGCGCGCATCTCGGCCTCCGAGATCTCCTCGCCCTTCTTGAGGATGATGCAGGCCATCGCCTCCTCGCCGTACTTCTTGTCCGGCACGCCGATGACGGCCGCGTCCTGCACCTTCGGATGGGTCAGCAGGAACTCCTCGATCTCCTTCGGGTAGATGTTCTCGCCGCCGCGGATGATCATGTCCTTGAGGCGGCCGGTGATGCGGTAGCAACCGTTCTCGTCCCTGCAGGCGAGGTCGCCGCTGTGGAGCCAGCCTTCCTCGTCGATGGTCTCGGCGGTCTCGACGGGCATCTTGTAGTAGCCCTTCATCGTGTTGTAGCCCTTGGCGCAGAACTCGCCGTTCACGCCGTCCGGCACTTCCTCGCCGGTCTCCGGGTCGACGACCTTGCACTGCACGTGCGGGAAGGCATAGCCGACCGTCTCGGTGCGCAGATCCAGCGGATCCGTCCAGGCGGACATGGTGTTGCCCGGCGCGGTCTCGGTCTGGCCGTAGACGCTCACGATGCCGGTCATGTGCATCTCATCGGGCTGCGCGGCGCGCCGCATGAGCTCCGGCGGGCAGCCGGCGCCGGCCATGATGCCGGTCCGCATGTGGGAGAAGTCCGTCTTCCGGTAGTCCGGGTGGTTGAACATCGCGATGAACATCGTCGGCACGCCGTTGAAGCAGGTGATCCGCTCCTGACGGATGCATGCCAGGGACGCTTTCGCGGAGAAATACGGCATCGGGCACATCGTCGCCCCGTGGGTCATGGAGGAGGTCATCGACAGCACCATGCCGAAGCAGTGGAAC
>DFIR01000071.1:21974-25823 GCA_002372815.1 Lachnospiraceae bacterium UBA3692 | reverse complement strand
GGATCATCATGCGGTCCGCGGTGGACAGGCCCATCCTATCGCCGATGCACTTGCCGTTGTTGACCACGTTGTAGTGGGTGAGCATGACGCCCTTGGGGAAGCCTGTGGTCCCGGAGGTGTACTGCATGTTGCAGACATCGTCCGGGCGCACGTGGGAGGCCATCCTGCGGATCTCCTCGACCGGGACGCTGTCCGCCCGCGCCATCGCCTCATCGAAGGTCAGGCAGCCGGGCATCCGGAAGCCCACGGTGATGACGTTGCGGAGGAAAGGCAGCCGCTTGCAGTGGAGCGGTCTCCCCGGCTGGCTCTTCGCGATCTCGGGGCACAGCTCCTGCATGATCTCCCGGTAGTTGGAGTCCAGGGCGCTCTCGATCATCACCAGCGTGTGCGTGTCGCTCTGCCGGAACAGGTACTCCGCCTCGTGGATCTTGTAGGCCGTGTTCACGGTCACGAGCACCGCGCCGATCTTGGTCGCCGCCCAGAAGGTGATGTACCAGGCGGGCACGTTCGTCGCCCAGATGGCCACCTTGGACCCGGCCCGGACGCCCATCGAGACGAGCGCTCTCGCGAAGTCGTCCACGTCGTCCCGGAACTCCTCGTAGGTGCGGGTGTAGTCCAGCGTCGTATATTTGAATGCGTACTGGTTGGGGAACTCCTCGACGACGCGGTCCAGGACCTGCGGGAAGGTCAGGTTGATCAGCTCATCCTTCTTCCAGATGTATTCGCCGGAGCCGTCGTGGTTGAGGTAGCGGGTGCGCTTCTTCCCGCGGGTGTCCTCGTACCGGTTCATGTAGTTCACAAAATAGGAGAAAATGATCTCCAGATCCTGCAGATCCTCCATCCAGCTGCGCTTCCACTCGAGGGAGATGTAGCCGTCGTAGTCGATGCTGCTGAGCGCGCGCATGATGTCGTCGACCGGCATGTTGCCCTCACCGATCAGGTTGTAGGTGTCCCGGTCGTCCGAGTCGCGCATGTGTACGTGGCGCACGTAGGCGCCGAGGTTGCGGATCGTGTCGGAGGGCTTCTCGTCCTGGTCCCTGTAAGGATGGTGCACGTCCCAGAGGACCGCCAGCTGGTCGCAGGCGTAGCTGTCCATCAGGCTCCGGAGGCGCGCCGTGTCGGCGTAGATGCCGGCGGTCTTGATCAGGATCGTGACCCCGGTCTGCTCCGCGTAAGGAAGGAGCGCGTCCAGGCTGTCCCTCACCAGGACCTCGTTCTCGCTCTGCGCCTTGACGCTGACGTAGGGAACGGACATGTTCTTCGCGACGTCCATCAGGGCGCGCACCGTGGCGAGGCACTCCTCCCGGCTGTCCGCGTTGGGCCGCTCATTGCCGGTCCCGCCGTTCTCCATGCTGAGGTCGATGGAGGTGTCGAAGACCGGGATCTCCAGTCCGTTCTCGCGCAGTGCCCGCGCCGTCGCCTGTGTGTTGTATTTGTGGAAGGGGGCGCCGCGTCCGATCAGCTCCTCCGACTGGTGCAGGTTGTAGACCTCGATCCCTGCAAAGCCCATATCCGCGGCGATCTTCTGCAGCTCTTCCCAGCTGACTTCATTCCATCCTCTGTTTGAAAAAGATAATCTCATCGCTCCTTACCGATCCTCTCCCGGCTGTCTCAGCCCTGCTCCTCGTAGACGATCTTGTTCAGCGCATTGATGTACGCACGGATACTGGATCCGATGATGTCGGTCGAAATGCCTCTGCCGGCATAGACCTTGCCCTCGTGGCGGATCTTGACGAGCGCCTCGCCCATGGCGTCACGGCCTTCCGTCACGGTCTGGATCTGGAAGTCATCCAGCTCGTAGTGCTGTCCGGCGATCTTCTCGATCGCGAGGAAGGATGCGTCGATCGGGCCGTCCCCGAGCGTCACGGCTTCCAGCTCCTCCTCGTTCCTGCGGATCTTCAGATGCGCAGTGGAGGTCAGGACGTTGCCGGAATTGATGACATAACTCTCCAGCACATAGGTCGACGGGACCTGCATCGCCGCGGAGGCGATCACCCTCTCCAGCTCTCTGGAGCTGACCCGCTCCTTCTTCTTCGCGATCCGGAGAAAAGCTTCATAAACTCGCGTCCCGTCCTCCTCGGACAGGTCATACCCCATCCTGGCCGCCTCTTTCATCACGGCCGCGAGGTCATCGTGCACGGTCAGCGTGACTTCCGTCTGGCTGTCGTCCACGCCGTTGTCGAAAGGACTCCGGCTGCTGCGGCCGGTCTCGCACATCCACCGGATCTGGTCGGTGATGCGCTTCATCTCGGTCAGGCCCGTTCTGCAGTACGCGCCGCAGACATCCTGCTTGTTCTGCAGGATCCGGACGATGCCGGCCAGCGAGACGATGTTCACCGGATAGGCCGCCGCCTTGATCTCCCCGGCGCCGCTCATCACCGCCGCCACGGCGCTTGCGTCCGCCATGGACAGATCGTTGCTGCAGCTGACGCCCAGCGTCACATCGTGCAGCTCCGGCACCTGCTCGTACAGGCTCTCCAGGAACGCGCGCAGCTCCTGCGGAAGCATCGTCCCGGCAGCGTCACAGATCGTGACCGTCCCGGCACCCGCGCCGATCGCCGCCCGCACCGCCTGGCACAGGAATTCCGGATCGCTCCTGGTGGCGTCATCCGCGATGAACTCGACATCTTCTGTCAGGGCCCGGCAGGCGCTGACCGTATCCGCGATCGCCGTGACCATCGCCTGCGCCTTCAGATGATGCACATATTCCATCTGCGCGGGGCTCACCGCCGCAGGGACCTGCAGGCGCGGGCGCTTCGCCTCCTTCAGCGCTTTCCAGGTGATCTGCACGCTCTCCGCATCCAGCGCCACCGGCACCGCCAGCACACTGTTCTTCACGGAAGAAGCGATGGACTTGATGCGCAGACTGTCGATCTTGGTCTGCGTGATCCCTTCCGCCTCGATCACGGCCACGCCCAGCCTGTCGAGCAGCTTGGCCATCTCCAGCTTCTCTTTAAAGGTAAGGGACACTTCCCGTGTGTTCCCGGACTGCTTCATCGTTACGTCACTGATACGAACTTCCCTCATGACGGTTTCTCCTTCTGTTATCCCTTTGCTTCTTCCTCTGGTTGCTGCCGCCCGGCGGCGTTCCTTTTCACTGCTCAAAAAAAGCTCCGTTTCCGTGCGGAAACGAAGCCTTGCCTGCGCAAACCCATTACAAGCTGTTGCCTCTTATCTCGTTTCCCTCACGGCATCACAATAGGAGCGTCCCAGTCGCAGGCCGCCCAGTCGCAGGGTAAGGAGATCAAAGTTTTTAAGTGTATAATTATTCATAACATTCTTGATTATAACCATACGCAGGGAAATGTCAATGGTGAGTTTACTACGAGCGGTGCAGAAAGATTCCCGTGCAATGGGCGGCGGGTGCTCGCACACGCCGATCATTGCACGGGAATCTTTCTATAGCGCGACAGCGCGACACGCCCACGCCGCCTAGCGGCGGGGGCGGGGGCACCGCGGGAGGGCGGTTTTTCACGGCGGATATTACGTTTCCTCATCCAATCGTTATATCCGCTGTGAAAACAAGCTTATTCCACAGCGGATATAACGTTTCTCCCTCCAATCGTTATATCCACTGTGATAACAAGCTCATTCCACAGCGGATATAACGTTTCTCCCGCCGATCGTTATATCCACTGTGATAACAAGCTTATTCCACAACGGATATAACGTTTCTCCCCCAATCGTTATTTCTGCTGTGAAATAAACGTTTTCTTCACGCCGCTCGTAACGACTTGCCTGTCCTCAGCAAACCGGCGATCCGGCCGCCCGGCCATATCTTCGCGAAAACGCAAAAAAGAGGATCTTCATCAGAAGATCCTCTCAAGTGCGCCGTCAGGGACTCGAACC